>NZ_JASATH010000041.1:0-47034 GCF_038440215.1 Inquilinus sp. OTU3971
CCGCGGCGCCAACTTGCGGGGGCTGGCCCCCCCCCCCCCCCGCCCCCCCCGGGCCGCGGCGCCGCGGCCGCTGCGCCTGGCCTATGCCGGCCAGGTGCTGCAGGTGCGCGGCACCCAGCTTCGCCCCGAGCGGCAGTTCGCCCAGGTCGGCGCCGAGCTGATCGGCGGCGCCCAGCCGGCCGCCGACGCCGAGGCGGCGCTGCTGGCGGTCGAGGCGCTGCAGGCGGTCGGGGTCGACCGGCTGGCGCTGGACCTGACCGAGCCGACCCTGGTGCCGGCGCTGTTCGGCGCCCTCGGCGTCGATGGAGAAGCCGGTACGGCGCTGCGCCACGCGCTCGACCGCAAGGACGCCGCCGCCGTCGCCCAGCTCGGCGGCGCTGCGGCCGCGGCACTCGGCGGGCTGCTCGCCGCCTCCGGCCCGGCCGATGCGGCGCTGGCCGCCCTCGCGGACATCGACCTGCCGGCGGTGACCCGGCCGATCCTGGACCGGCTGGCCGAGGTGGTGCGGCTGATCCGCGCCTCGGCGCCGGAGCTGATGGTGACGGTCGACTTCGTCGAGCATCGCGGCTTCGAGTACCACACCGGCGTCGCCTTCACCCTGTTCGCCCGCGGCGCCCGCGGCGAGGTCGGCCGCGGCGGCCGCTACCGCGCCAATGGCGCCGAGGGCGAGGAGGCGACCGGCTTCACCCTGTTCATGGACACGGTGCTGCGCGCGGCCACGCCGCCGCAGGCGCCGCGCCGGGTGTTCCTGCCGCGCGGCACCGCCCGGGCCGAGGGCGCCGCCCTCCGGGCCGAGGGCACTGTCACCATCGCCGGGCTGGAGCCCGGCGCCGATCCTCTCGTCGAGGCGCGCCGCCTCGGCTGCGGCTGGGTCCTGCGGGACGGCCGGCCATGCCGGGTTTCCGACCTCGCGGGCGAGGGCGAGAACCCGGCAAAGCTGTAAAGTCTGCAGGTTCTCCCGCAGGGAGAACCTGCGGCGAGATCTGAGTTAGAAGGCACGAGGTATTCCGATGGCGAATGTGGCCGTGGTCGGCGCCCAGTGGGGCGACGAGGGCAAGGGCAAGATCGTCGACTGGCTGTCCAGCCGGGCCGACGTGGTGGTGCGATTCCAGGGCGGCCACAATGCCGGCCACACGCTGGTCATCGGCAACAAGGTCTTGAAGCTGTCGCTGCTGCCCTCGGGCATCGTGCGGCCGGGCAAGCTCGGCATCATCGGCAACGGCGTGGTGGTCGACCCCTGGGCGCTGCTGGCCGAGATCGAGCGGATCCGCGACCAGGATGTCGAGGTCGGGCCGGAGAACCTGCTGCTGGCCGAGAACGCGGCGCTGATCCTGCCGGTGCACGGCGCGCTGGACCGGGCCCGCGAGGCGGCGCGCGGCGAGAGCAAGATCGGCACCACCGGCCGCGGCATCGGCCCGGCCTATGAGGACAAGACCGGCCGCCGCGCCATCCGGGTCTGCGACCTGGCCGACGAGGCGGCGCTGCCGGGCAAGATCGAAAACCTGCTGGCGCATCACAACGCGCTCCTGCGCGCGCTGGGGGCCGACGAGGTCGACCCGGCCGAGCTGCTGGCCCAGCTGCGCGAGATCGCGCCGAAGATCCTGCCCTATGTCGGCGTGGTGTGGGAGCGGCTGGACGCGCTGAAGCGCGAGGGCAAGCGCATCCTGTTCGAGGGCGCCCAGGGCGCCATGCTCGACATCGATCACGGCACCTATCCCTTCGTCACCTCCTCCAACACCGTCGCCGGGCAGGCGGCGGCGGGCTCCGGCATCGGGCCGAAGGGCATCGGCTACGTGCTGGGCATCACCAAGGCCTACACCACCCGCGTCGGCTCCGGCCCGTTCCCGACCGAGCAGGAGAACGAGATCGGCCGCCGCCTGGGCGAGCGCGGGCACGAGTTCGGCACGGTCACCGGCCGGCCGCGGCGCTGCGGCTGGTTCGACGCGGTGATGGTGCGGCAGGCGGTGAAGACCGGCGGCATCGACGGCATCGCCCTGACCAAGCTGGATGTGCTGGATGGCTTCAAGACGCTGAAGATCTGCATCGGCTACGAGCTGGACGGCCAGGTGCTGCAGCACTTCCCGGCCGGCCAGTCGGCCCAGGCCAACGCCAAGGCGGTCTACGAGGAGTGGGACGGCTGGGAGGAGAGCACCAAGGGTGCCCGCTCCTGGGCCGACCTGCCGGCCACCGCGATCAAGTATATCCGCCGGATCGAGGAGCTGATCGAGGCGCCGGTGGCGCTGCTCTCGACCAGCCCGGAGCGCGACGACACCATCCTGGTGCGGGATCCGTTCGCCGACTAAGTCGCCGGTCCGACGCGCAGGATCTCGCCGTCGCTTTCGTCGGTGAGCAGGTACAGCGCGCCGTCCGGGCCCTGGACCACCTGGCGGATGCGCAGGCCGAGATCCTCCAGCAGGTCCTCCGACCCGGTGATCCGGTCGCCGTCGCGCTCGAGCCGCACCAGCTTGGGGATGGCGAGGCCGCCGACGAAGACGTTGCCGCGCCAGCCCGGCATCGCGTCGGCGGTGTAGAAGGCCATGCCGGAGACGCCGATCGACGGCGTCCAGTGGTAGATCGGCCCGGTCATGCCCGGCGCCTCCCGCTGGCCGGTGCCGACCGGGCTGCCGTCGTAGTTCACGCCATAGGAAACGATCGGCCAGCCGTAGTTCTTGCCGGCCTCGGGGATGTTGATCTCGTCGCCGCCGCGCGGGCCATGCTCGTTGATCCAGAGCACGCCGGTCTCGGGGTTCAGCGCCGCGCCCTGGGCGTTGCGATGGCCGTAGGACCAGATCTCCGGCAGCACATCCTTTCGCCCGGCGAAGGGGTTGTCCTCCGGCACCGAGCCGTCCGGCCAGATCCGGATCACCTTGCCGAGATGCGAGTCGAGCCGCTGCGCCTGGTCGCGGAACTGCGCCTTCGACCGCTCGCCGAGGGTGATGAACAGGTGGCCCTGCCGGTCGAAGACCAGGCGCGAACCGAAATGCATGGCGCTGTCGAGCTTCGGCTTCTGCGAGAACACGACCTGCACTCCGGTCAGCCGCGTGCCGTCCTCGCTGAGCCGGCCGCGGGCCACGGCGGTGGAGTTGCCGCCGTCGCCAGCCTCGGAATAGCTGAGATAGACGAGGCGGCTCTGGACGAAGGTCGGGTCGACGGCGACGTCCAGCAGCCCGCCCTGGCCGCCGGTGTCCACCTCCGGCACCCCTTCCAGCGGCTCGGAGACCTTGCCGCCGCCGATCAGGCGGAGATTGCCGTCGCGCTCGGTCACCAGGATCCGCCGGTCCGGCAGGAAGGCGAGGCCCCAGGGATGGCGCAGCCCTTCGACGATGGTCTGGACGCGGATCCGGCCCTTCTCGGTGTCGTAGGCGGCGTCGACCGCCGCGGCCTCCGGCACGGGGGCCAGCACGACCGCAAGGGCCGTGGCAGCGAAGGCGGGGAAGGGCGTGCGCATCGGGCTCTCCTCGTCTCGGTGTCGTCCTGGTTGAGATGGGGCCATGGCCAGTGCAGGCAACGCTTCGCCGCAGCGCGCTTCGCGGACATGATGACGCGGTCGGGGAGGGCAGGCGGATGACGGACGGGATCGGGCAGGCGCTGCTTCAGGCGGTCTCCGCCACGCGCGGGCACTTCCTCTATGAGTCGGGCCATCACGGCGACCTGTGGCTCGACCTCGACTCGCTGTTCCTCGATGCCGCCCGGATGCGCGGGTGGGCGGCGGCGCTGGCCGGTCGGGCGGCAGGGCTGGGGGCGGAGATCGTCTGCGGCCCGCTGACCGGCGGCGCCTTCCTGGCGCAGCTGATCGCGGCCGAGCTCGAATGCGACTTCGTCCACGCCGAACGCCGTGTCGAGGGCGGCATGGTCGAGTACCGGATCCCGGCGCCGCTGGCGGCGACGCTGGCAGGGCGGCGGGTCCTGGTCGCGGAGGATGCGATCAACGCCGGCTCGGCGCTCGGCCTGACCCTGGCGGAGCTGCAGCGCCACGGCGCGGTGCCGGCCGGGATCGCCTGCCTGCTCACCCTCGGCGAGGCGGCCGGCCGGATCGCCGTGGCACAGGGTGTGCCGCTGCTGGCCCTGGCGACGCTGGAGCGCGGCATGTGGCTGCCTCGGGACTGCCCGCTTTGCGCCGCCGGAACGCCGCTGCAGGATCGGACAGTCTGACGGAAAGGCAACGCATGACGCGGCAGAGGATCGGCGCGGTGACCGTGGTGGTCCGCGACTATGACGAGGCCAAGGTCTGGTACACCGAAGTGCTCGGCTTCGGCCTGGTCGAGGACACGCCGATGGGCGGCGGTAAGCGCTGGCTGCTGGTGGCGCCGCCCGGCGGCCCGAACCTGCTGCTGGCCCGGGCGGCGACGCCGGAGCAGGAGAGCCGGATCGGCGACCAGACCGGCGGCCGCGTCTTCCTGTTCCTGCACACCGACGATTTCCGGCGCGACCATGCGGCGATGACCGCCCGCGGCGTGGTGTTCCGCGAGGCACCGCGGGAAGAGGCCTATGGCACCGTCGCCGTGTTCGAGGACCTGTACGGCAATCTCTGGGACCTGCTGCAACTCAGGCACAGATAGCCGCACCGCCATCCGGCCTTCATGAAATCGCCCGGATTCCGCGGCAGGATCGGAGGCGGCGATCGAGGGGGGATCTCATGCGAGGCTGGCAGCGTGTGGCGGCGGCGGTCGTGGCGGCCGCGGCGATCGGCGGCGGCGTCTATGCCTGGGGCGAGGGAGCCTTCCTGCCCTGCGGGCCGGTGGATCGCCTGCTGCACACCAGCGCCTGCCGCATCATCGCGGTGCTGGACGACCAGGCTCTCGCCACGCTGAGCCCGGCGCCCGACGGCACGCTGCTGGGGGTGGTGCAGCAGCCGGGGCTGGCAAAGGAGGCCACCCGCCCGCAGGAGCTGCTGCGGATCGACCCGGCGACCGGAGCGGTGAAATCCCGCCTTCCGCTGCCGGGTGTGCCGAAGGATGCGGGCTGGCTGGGCCTCGCGGTCTCGCCCTCGGGCAATCTTGTCGCCGGCGGGTTCTTCGAAGGGCCGATCCAAATCATCGACAGCCGGACGGGCGCCACGCTCTCCCGCATCCGGCGCGGCGCCACCGGGCTGGCCTTCGTCGCCGAGGACCGCATCATGATCGACATGGGCTGGGGCAGCTTCTGGGAGGGCGCCGGCGAGACGGCGGTGCTCTCGGTTGCCGACGGCGGCGAGGTCGCCGCCATGCCCGTTCCCGGGGCGCTGCGCGCCACCGGCGTGTCCTCCGCCGTCTCGCCCGACGGCACCCTGGCGGCGGAGCATGTCGAGACCCGCGGCGACAGCGGCGTGATCGCGATCCGCCTCGCCGACAATGCCCACCGCAGCCTGTCCGGCCGACTTCTGGTCGGCGCGCTGTCGACCTGGCGGGGCAACGGCTCGCACCTCATCCCGCTGCTCGCCTTCAGCCCGGACGGGCGATCCCTGGCCGCCAGCTTCGACGACCCCGATGTCTGGGGGCGGGAGACGGCGGCCCTGTTCATCTGGGATGTGACGGATGGACGGCTGCTGCGCCGGGTGCCGACGCGGTCGCAGTGGCGGGAGCTGGTGTGGAGCGCCGATTCCCGCAGCCTGATGGCCACCCGCTACACGCCGGACACCTATACCGGGCCGGTGAAGACCGGCGTGTCGGAACTGGCGCGGATCGACCTCGACTGAAGCCACGGCCGGCGCAAACGAAAACGGCCGGAGCATCGCCCCGGCCGTCGCGTTTCAGCTATCCGCGTGTCAGTGGGCCAGCTTGGCCTCGACCGCGGCGTTGCGGATCGCCTTCTGCAGCTTCTCGAAGGCGCGCACCTCGATCTGGCGCACCCGCTCGCGGCTGATGCCGTATTCCTGGCTCAGATCTTCCAGCGTGGTCGGCTCGTCGCGCAGCCGGCGCTCGCTCAGGATGCGGCGCTCGCGGTCGTTCAGATGCGCCATCGCATCCTTCAACAGCTGCTGGCGCTTGCCGAGCTCCTGCCGGTCCGCGAGCATCACCTCCTGGCTGTCGCGCTCGTCGACCAGCCAGTCCTGCCACTCGCCCTCGCCGTCGACGCGCAGCGGCGCGTTCAGCGAATGGTCCGGCGCGGCCAGGCGGCGGTTCATCGAGATCACGTCCTGCTCAGGCACCGACAGCTCGGTGGCGATCTTGGTCACCGTCTCCGGCTTCAGGTCGCCATCCTCGATCGCCTGGAGCTGGCCCTTCAGCTTGCGCAGGTTGAAGAACAGCTTCTTCTGCGCCGCCGTGGTGCCCATCTTCACCAGCGACCAGCTGTGCAGGATGTATTCCTGGATGGCGGCGCGGATCCACCACATGGCGTAGGTCGCCAGGCGGAAGCCGCGGTCCGGGTCGAACCGCTTCACCGCCTGCATCATGCCGACATTGCCTTCGGAGATCAGCTCCGAGATCGGCAGGCCGTAGCCGCGGTAGCCCATCGCGATCTTCGCGACCAGCCGAAGGTGGCTCGTCACCAGCCGATGTGCCGATTCGGTATCGCCATGCTCTCGCCACGCCTTGGCGAGCATGAACTCCTCCTGCGGCTCCAGCATCGGAAACTGCCGGATTTCCTGCAGGTAGCGGCTCAGGTTGGATTCGGCCCCCAGGACCGGCAGGCGTGCTGCTTGTGCCATAAATCTTGCTCCCTCTCCGGCGCCCGGGCCTTGGAAGGCGGGCGCCCTTCCGGATGACTCATCCGGACCACTTCATAATACCCGACTTCAGTACTCGGGTATACGGTCTTCCCCCGCGAGGGAGACGAGCAAATGTCGCATGTCTCCCGGCAGGGGCCTCGTGAATTCGAGTTCACGTTGATCCGCCGGATGGCGGAAGCGCAGCTTCGCCGCATGCAGCGCCTGCCGCGGGAAGCCGCGCGCCGTCTCGTTGCCGCCGGCCTTGGGCCCGATAGCCGAGCGCTGGCGTCGGCCATAGACCGGGTCGCCGATCAGCGGGTGGCCGATCGAGGTCAGGTGGACCCGGATCTGATGGGTCCGCCCGGTGTCCAGCTTGCAGGCGACCAGGCTGGCCTCGGTGCCGGCCGGGCGCAACACCCGGTAGTGGGTCCGCGCCGGCTTGCCACCAGCCTTAACCAGGGCCATGCGCTGCCGGTTCCGCGGGTCGCGGCCGATCGCGCCCTCGATGGTCCCGGCCGAGGGGCTCGGCCGGCCCCAGACCAAAGCGAGATAGGTGCGCGACAGGGTGCGGTCCGCGAACTGGGCCGACAGCGCCTTGTGGGCCGCGTCGGTCTTGGCCACCACCATCAACCCGCTGGTTTCCTTGTCCAGCCGGTGGACGATGCCCGGGCGGGCGACGCCGCCGATGCCGGACAGCTGCGCGCCGCAATGGGCGAGCAGGGCGTTGACCAGGGTGCCATCGGGATTGCCAGCCGCGGGGTGGACCACCAGCCCTGCCGGCTTGTCGATGACGATGAGATGGGAATCCTCGTACACGATATCAAGTCCGATCGCCTGCGGTTCGGGCTCCGCCGGAACCGGCGGCGGCACCCGGATTTCGAAGCGCTGGCCGGGTTTGACCTTGATCGAGGCGTCTTCTACTGTCCGCTCGCCCTCCCGCACGCAGCCCGTGGCGATCAGCGCCTGCAGCCGTGACCGAGACAGATCCGGCACCGCGGCGGCCAGGGCGCGGTCCAGCCGCTGGCCGGCGGCGTCCGGGCCGATGACGACGGGAATCGTCCCGTCCATGGATAGGGGTGAGGCGGGTGCGTCTGGAAGCTGGGTCATTGCGGGCGGTGAAGATAACCGTTTGGGCGATGCTTGTGGTCATCATCCTGATCGCTGCCGTCGTCGTCGGGGAATTGGGCCGCCGGTTCCTTGCCCCGGGGACCGCCCCGGCACCGGCCGCCGCCACTCCCGCCACGACGCCGGCGACCGCCGCCGCGCCGTCCGCGCTGCCCGCCGGCAGCCGCATCACCAGCATCACCGCGATCGGCGATCGCGCAGTGACGCTGATCACACTGCCCGGCGGCGGGCAGGAGCTGCGCAGCATCGACCCGCGCACCGGCGCCGCCGCGACCCTCCTCACCACCTCTCCGTAACCGACCCCATCCGCCCGAGGATCCGGCATGACCGACGTGATCAATCTTGCCAGCGACAATGTCGCCGGCGCCGCGCCCGAGATCCTGGCGGCGATCGCCAGCGCCGCCGGGGGGCGCGTGCCCTCCTATGGCGGCGACGAGATCACCGCCCGGCTGCAGGACCGCCTGTCCGAGGTGTTCGAGCGCCGCGTCGCCGCCTTCCCGGTGCCGACCGGCACCGCGGCCAACGCCCTGGCCCTGGCCACGTTCACCCCACCCTATGGCGCGGTGCTGTGCCACCGCGAGGCGCATGTCGCGGTCGACGAATGCGGCGCGCCGGAATTCTACACCCATGGCGCCAAGCTGCTGCTGGCCGACGGCGCGCATGGCAAGCTGACGCCGCAGGCCCTGGCCGCCGCCGTCCCGGAGTGGCGCGGCGACGTCCATCGCAGCCAGCCGGCGATGCTGAGCCTGTCGCAGGCGACCGAATCCGGCACGGTCTACAGCCCGGCCGAGATCGGCGCGCTGGCCGAGGCGGCGCGGAGCCATGGTCTGGCCGTGCACATGGACGGGTCGCGCTTCGCCAACGCGCTGGCCGCCCAGGGCTGCTCGCCGGCCGAGCTGACCTGGAAGGCCGGGGTCGACGTGCTGTCCTTCGGCGGCACCAAGAACGGCTGCGTGATGGCCGAGGCGGTGGTGTTCTTCGACCCGGACAAGGCGGCGGATTTCGCCTTTCGCCGCAAGCGGGCCGGGCACCTCTTGTCGAAGATGCGGTTCGTCTCGGCCCAGCTCGAGGCCTATCTGGCCGACGGGCTGTGGCTGCGCCTGGCGCGCAACGCCAATGCCCGGGCGCGGCAGCTGGCCGAGGGGCTGCAGGCGCTGCCGGGCGTGACGCTGGAGCATCCGGTCGAGGCCAATGAGGTGTTCGTGCGTCTGCCGGCGGCACTGGCCGAGGGGCTGAAGCGGCAGGGCGTGTTCGCGGCGCATTGGGAGGGCGAGATCTGGCGCTTCGTCGGCGCCTTCGACACCGACGGCGCGACCATCGAGACGGTGCTGGAGCGGGCGCGCCGTTGCCTCGCGCCGGGCACCGTGGCGGCGGCCGGATAGGGCTGTCAAAAAACCGACGGAAATGTCTTGCGTCGGCGCGCGGGCTCCCCTATATCCGGGCCCGCGCCTCAGTCCCCTTCGTCTAGAGGCCTAGGACACCGCCCTCTCACGGCGGTAACAGGGGTTCGAATCCCCTAGGGGACGCCACTTCGGTACAAAACTAAGTACCTCCGGTGCCGCCGAGTCGGCGGTCTCCGCAGCGGCAAGTGTGCGCAGCAGCGCGCCTTTCGTGTAGCGCGCCAAATCGTTTGATCCCTCGCGCCACCAACTTTGATCCTGCTGCAAACCCGGTTTAAATCGTCATCAACCGGGCTGCAAACCACCTCGCCACCGATTCAACAGCGTTCCGTTCTGAAAGGTCATTGCTGACCTTCACAGGCCGTCAGAGCTCCTCCGGAGCGGTCTGTCATGCAGCCTTGGATGTGCGCAAACAATCGTATCAATGGTCTTTATAGCGCTGAGTTGCCCGACAAAAAACCGGAATTGTTAGGGCGGGTTTTCGCAGACGGGGCGAAGCGTGGGCGATTCTGGATCGTCCGGGTGCCTGCACCTGGACGTCAACCCAGCTTCATTCTATATTAATTACACAGAATAATTGCATACGTCGGTATGCCGACGTCTTGAGCGATTTGGTTGGTTGAATTTGATTGCGCCAGGACGTTGATTCCATGCGGCGGCGGGGAGACGTGAGGTTGCGGGGATCCTGGAAGAGCCGTGCATTGATCCAGCGTTGGAAGAGGCTGGTTGATGAAGAGCTAGGCCTCGCGAGCGCTAGCGCCGACCGCATCCGCCTGACGGATTGGCTGCACCACAGCCGGGAACTTGTAGCATTCTGCAGTGACGACCTGCGCCTCGTTCTCCTTGGCGACGGATTCCGGGACGCCTTTCCTCTGGCCGCCGAGCCAGGGGCGGAACTCTGCAACATTCTGCCGAAATTCGCCGATCCAGCGGTTCGGGATGCTCTGCTTAACCTTCGCGAGGTGGGCATGGCACTCGACGTCGACATGCCCCATCCGGCCACCGGGGTCAGGATAAACGCGCATGTGTTCCGGACCGGTGTAGGCTTCGGGGTCATCGTTCAGCCAACCGTGAAGCGGGAGGGAAGCTCGGATCATGGAGAGGTGGATACGCTTCTGCATTGGGCCACCCGCGACTCTCTGACCGGGCTGCAGAACAGGAGAGTATTCAGCGACAGCCTCGCGGGAATTCTGGCGGGGCTCGGCCGGTCGAAAATGGGTGTGGCGCTGCTTCAGATAGATCTGGACGACTTCAAGGCCGTCAACGATACGCTGGGGCACGGTGCCGGCGACGCTCTGCTGCAACTCGTCGCGCGACGGATCGAGGAGGCACTGGACCGGAACGCCGTCGGCTTCCGATATGCCGGCGACGAGTTCACGGTGATCCAGACGGCCGATGGACAGCCGCAGGCCGCCGAGCGGCTGGCCGATACCATTATTTCGCGGCTGCGGGTGCCTTTCGAGATCAGCGGCATACCGGTGTTCATTGGCGCCAGCGTAGGGATCGCCTTCGGGATCGAGCACGGCTCCAGCACGGAACAGCTGATGAAGGCCGCCGACATCGCTCTCTACGCCGCAAAGAGCGAGGGGCGGGGACGGGCCCGCATCTTCAACAATGCGATGCTGCTCTTTCTGGAAAGCCGGGAGAGTCTGCGTCGCGATCTCCGCAAGGCTCTGCAACGCGGCGAACTCTTCGTCGAATATCAGCCGGTGGTAAGGCTCCCGGTCTCCGTGGTCGCATTCGAGGCCCTCGTTCGCTGGCGTCATCCGGACGCCGGAGTCATCGCGCCCGGCGCATTCATATCGATCGCGGAGGCCGACGGCCTCATGGATGAAATCGGTCAATGGGTGCTGGAGCAGGCCTGCACCGATGCGCTGGAATGGCCGCCGACGATCAATATCGCGGTCAACCTGTCTCCAGCGCAATTCAGGAGCGGGATGCTCACCGATAATGTGGCGAAAATCCTCGACCGCGTTGGCATCTATCCGGAGCGGTTGGAATTCGAGATCACAGAGACGGTCTTGCTGGAGCAAACCACGGATAATCTGGACACGCTCCACACGCTGGGCCTGTTGGGGGTCAGGGTGCTGCTCGATGACTTCGGGACGTCATATTCCTCGCTGGGTTATCTCAAGGATTTCAGTTTCAGCGGACTGAAGGTGGATAAGTACTTCATCCGCGATCTCGAGGTGAATCCGAAGAGCCAGACGATCGTGCGTTCCATCCTTGGGCTCGCCCATGGTCTTGGAATGACGGTTACTGCCGAAGGCGTGGAGACCGATACCCAGGCGAAGTGGCTGGCCAGGGAAGGCTGCGACCGGCTGCAGGGATTTCTGATCGCGCCCCCACTGAGCAACCGCGACGCGATCGAGTTCATTCAGCGGGCACGGCATGGCGCGGTCGCGTGACAATGACTTCTCCGTCGTCCGGCGCGGAGCGGTGCCGGACCGGATCGGCTTCTGACAGCAGCGGGGGACGGCATGGTGACCGGTTCTGAAGCGACCTCGACGCCGGGCTTTGAGCCCTTGATCGAGGTGGCGATGACGGCCCGGGCCTTTTCGGCCTATTGGGCCCAATGCAGCTACGTCGCCACCTATGCCGCGCGGGCCGTCAGCCACAATCGAACCGATTCCACCCTCTATTCCAACCTGTTCTCCTCGGCGATCAACGAGCTCCTGGAACTCGCCTACCGCAGCCAGCATGGCGAAGGCGTCGTGGCATGCAGGGTGCTTCGGAGGGGCGCCGTGGATCGGATCGAGATCGAGATTCCGTGCGCGCCGGCCCACGGCCGGTTCCTGCTGAAGGCGGTCGAGCAGCTGTCCGGCCCCGGCTCCGAAGCGCGATATCTGAACGCCCTGACGTCCGACGAAGGGGGATGCCCGGAGATCGGTCTGCTCGAACTCGCGCACGACTACGGTGCCGACATCTCGGCGACGGCCGAGGATCACGAGCAGGTCAGATTGACCGTCAATCTTCGGCTCGAAGATCAGGTGTTGGTCTGATGCCGGGATCGTCGCAATCCTTTGCCGCACGGTATGACGAAAACAATCAGGAGTTCTCGCTGTCCGGCACAGTCCGGCCGGAAGCGGGCAGCGAGATCGCTGATTGCATGATCGTGTTCGACCGCGCCCTCCGTCATGTCAGAGGTACCCTCTACGTCAATGTGAAGCGCCTGGCCCGTCTGAACAACACCGGGTTCCGTATCCTGGCGCGAGCCATGGTCGAGGCTTGTCGCGTCCGGCCGGAGCTGAGGATCGTCGTGGTGACCTCCAGCGTGGTGGGCTGGGCCACCGCAAAGTTTGGCCGCTTGAGGCAGATCGAGCCGCGGATCTCCGTCAACGAGTATGACGGGCATTTCTATCCGGGCCAAAGCTTCCTGGAGGATGGCGGATTCATCTCGATCCTGAGAACCCAGACCAGGATGACGTGGCGCCACGAACGGGCCATTCTCCCTCGTCATGGGCTGAAGGAAGGCATGTCGATGGCCGACATCTGCTGCGGGATCGGTGACTTCGCGGTCCTGGTGCAGCGGGAGTTCGCGCCGTCCAGGATGGTTGCGCTCGATCATTCGAAAACGAGCTTGGCGTATGCGAGGTCGGTCGCGGAGGAATTTGGCATTCACGGCATCGAGTATACCTATGGTGATGCCGCAGAGATGCTTCTCGATCCCGACCAGTTTGATTTCGTGACTTGCCGGCACTCGCTGCAGATATTCAACAAACCTGACATGATTTTGAAAGAGCTGTTCAGAATTTGCCGGCCGGGCGGGCGTGTTTATATTACCAATGAGAAGAATTCTCACTGTCTTGGCGAACCGCGGGCGCGAAGCATTCAGTGGACTTATAATGAGGTGGCCAAGCTTTTCGAATATTTTGAGATGGACGTCGAGTTTGGCCCGAAAAGCCGGCGCTATTTGATGGATGCGGGATTCCACGATATCCGGATGGAGTCCTTCATGGTAACCAATCTCGATGGAGACCCGCAGGATTTCGCCGACATGATCGCCGCGTGGGAAAACGTCTATGCGGGCGAGATGTCCGCGCGGCGCGGGGACCCGCCGGAGTTCACCGAGCGCTTCCGCCAGGGATTCCGGGACCACATCCACGCCGCCCTTCACCCCAAAGGATATGCCGGCTGGCCGATCTGGGTCGCCTCCGGACAGAAGCCGGTATGAGGGTGCCGGCCGGCCTGCCCGCTCTCGGGCTTCGCTCATTCCGCGCCAAGTTCATCGCGATCGTCGGCACCGCCGTGCTGTTCGATCTTCTGCTCAGCAGCGGGCTCGCCCTGTGGAATGTGCAGCGCCTGTCCAGCGATGCCACCGTCCGGCTCGGCGAAGGCCTCACGGAGGCGACCGAAGAGTATATGCGCACCTATGCCGTCAATACGGCGCGGGATGCCAACCTGCTCATCAACCAGGTCCATGCCGAGGTGAACGCGCTGGCGGACGTCCTGCAATCGCAGATCGGCAATCCCGGGCAGCAGGCGGCGGTAGGGGAGGCGGTGGCCCGGGTGAATCCGAGCGCCACCTCAGTCGCTTACGACGAGAAAGGCGGCTGGGCCCAGAACCGGCCGGGCTCGCCGTCGGTGGTCAGCGTCTGGGGATATCTGCTAGGCCCCGATCGCAAGCCCTTACCCGCGGTTCAGGCCGAAATCGACGACAGCGCCGTCATCGATCTGGTCGCTCCTAGCCTGATGGCGGCCGGATCACCGAAGTTACAGATGTACTATATCGGCCCGAAAACAGCGCCGATCTTCCGAACCATTCCCTATACGGATCAGGCTCAGACCTTTGATCGGCTCTATCCGGGACACAACACATCGGAATTCTGGACCTTCTTCTTTCCGGGACTGTACGAGTCGTGGGAACGGTGGCTCGCCGAGCCTGGCACGCGGCCGGTCGGCAGCGAGATCACCATGACCGCGCCTTATACCGATGCGATCACCGGGAAGCTGATCGTCAGCTTCTTCCGACCGCTTGTCAGCCGGGATCATTCACGTGTCGCGGGGGTGGCCGGTACGGATATCACCCTTGACCAGCTGGCGGAGGTCGTAAAGAGCGTCCGCGTCGCAGATACCGGCTTCGGCTTCTTGGCGATGTCGAACGGGAACGTACTCGCGATCGAATCTGCCGGTGAGAAGACGCTCGGGCTGGTCTCCTCGAGCGATGCCGCCGGCCAAGGCGTCACAGCCGTCGACCGTTCGCTGAGAAAGAGCATTGAGCCGGCGGTGGCTTCCCTTTCCCTCGACGCGGCCGGAGGGGCGGTGCGCCGGATCGAGCTCGATAGGGCCGGGACCCCGATGCCCTATGTGATCGCCCTGTATCCGCTCAGCCCGGTTCATCTCTGGAGCGGCGGCCAGGTCGCCTCCGAAACGATGTCCGTCGGGATCGTCGTTCCGGAAAGCGAGATCTATGCGCCGCTGCATGCGGCCCAGCAGGGAATCTCGCAAGCAACCAAACGGATCATCGAGTGGCAGATCGCGGCCATCCTGCTCTGCATGATCGTCGTGCTCGGCGCGATCGTCGGCATTTCCAAACGGATCACCGCCGGGCTGAGCGCGCTGGCCGATGGGGCGAGAAAGCTCCAGGCGCAGGACTACTCGGTCCGGGTGGACATCCCGACGCGCGATGAGGTCGGCGAGGTGGGGCTGGCCTTCAATCGGATGGCGGAGGAGATCCGATATCACACGGAGAATCTGGAGCGGCTCGTCGAGGAGCGGACGGTCGAGCTGGCACGTGCCAATGAAGAGATCTCCGGCCTCAACGCGAAGCTGGCCGACGAGAACCTCCGGCTGGGGGCCGAGCTCGATGTCGCCCGCCACATCCAGCAGATGGTGCTGCCGAAGCGGAGCGATCTCGATGCGGTTCCCGAGATCGAGATCGCCGCCTTCATGCAGCCGGCCGATGAGGTGGGGGGCGACTACTACGACGTGCTGCGCAACGGCTCGGCGGTGAAGGTCGGCATCGGCGACGTCACCGGCCACGGCCTCGAAAGCGGTGTGCTGATGCTGATGGTACAGTCTGTGGCTCGCGCTCTTCACGAAGCTGGCGAAACCGATCCCAAGACTTTCCTTAGCCATGTCAATCAGGCGATCTTCAAGAACATCGAGCGCACCGGCTCCGGAAAGCACCTCTCGCTGGCGTTTCTCGACGTCGCCGGTCCGGAAGTGGTCCTGACTGGCCAGCACGAGGACGTAATTGTGGTACGTTCGTGTGGCGAGATTGAAATACTGGATACCGTCGATCTGGGATTCCCGGTTGGGTTGGAGCCGGATATATCACGATTTATAGAAACCAAGACATTTTATTTCGGAAAGGGCGACTTAATAGTGCTTTATACAGACGGTGTGACCGAAGCGGTTAATGGAGATGGTATCATGTTTGGTATGGAAAGGCTGTGCAAGAGCATATTTGATCGAAGAGAAAGAAGTTCTGAAATAATAAAATCTGGAGTTATTGGAGATCTTCTCGCTTATATCGGAACCGAGAAGATTCACGATGATATCACGCTCGTCGTCCTGAGGCACAAGTGATGTCAGGGACGGTGATCGGCTCGCCGGACATCGCGATCGAGGTTGGCGCATCGATCTGCAGTCTCCAGCTTTTCGATGGTCCGTTGGAGCTCAACTGGCATCATTGTGCCATTACGTCCGATTTCATCAGCGACCTGTGTATGCTCCGGATCCGTTGGTCATTCCAGGAGAGTAGGGATGTTCGACACAGCGTGGCCTATCTGACGAATGAATTGCTTGAGAATGCCGTGAAATTCAAGGCGTCGGGAAACATCGGTGTTCAGGCTGCTGTCACCAGCCGGTGCTTCACTGTCAAGACCTGGAACAGGATAGCGGCGGGCTCGGCGCTGCGATTGCAGAACCTTCTGTCGGAGCTCATGGCGGGCGATGCGGCCGATCTGCTGATCCGGAAGATCGAGAGCAACGCGCATTCCGGGACAGTCGAATCCGGCCTAGGGCTGCTGACCTTGATGAGCGACTATGGCGTCAGGCTTGCCTGGACCTTCGAAGCGGTTGATCGTTCGGACGAGGTGCGCTTGGAGACCTGCGCAGCGCTGCAGATCGGGACCGAAGATATGACGAACACCAGGAGTCGCCCTTGATGGAAATCAAGACCAATGATTTTCATGCCTGGTCGGAAGGAACCGAGGTTCACCTCGAAGGCATGATGCGCTTGGCCGGCAGCGAAGCGTACGCCCCGATCTATGCGTTGATGATTGACGTTTTGGATCGGGCAACTCCATCGATCATCATGAATTTGAGCAACCTGGAGTATCTCAATTCGTCAGGAATCAATATGATTGCTAAGTTTACGATTGAGGTTAGGAAAAGAGAGAGCATTCATCTGATCATAAAGGGTTCTGATCAAATCCCCTGGCAAAAGAAATCGTTAAGAAATTTAAAAAAATTACTTCCGGAATTGGATTTGCTTATTGAGTGATGGCTTGGCTTGTGGCGCGTTTATTCCCCAGATGCCAATTCTGCTGAGCGCAGATTGCATGCGCCTGCCGACACATGCTTGTCTCCGAAGTGAAGGCGGCGTCCTGTCCGCGAGTGACGGCCTATCCTGCTCCGCCGGCCCGGTCAGGCGTTCATCCCGGATGGCCACGCCGGGACGGGAGCAATCCGTCGAGTCTCGAGGTTGTGGAGTTTGAAGGCGACCTCGGTGCGGTTCCGGGCTTGCAGCTTCTTCATGATGCCGCGGATATGAACCTTCACCGTGCTCACACAGAGATTCAACTCATAAGCGATGACCTTGTTGGCCTTGCCCCTGGCGACCCCATCGGCCACCGCTGCCTGCCGTGCCGTGAGCAACTGGTTCACAGGGAGGCTGGTTCGGGATCCTTCCACCGGCTTCTGCTTGGACTGCATCAGGCTGCTGGCCGGCACGAACAGGCCGCCTGCCCGGGCGAGCGAGATGGCCTGAATGGCGACGACAAGGCTGACGCTGGTCGGGATGTATCCGCGGGCCCCATGGCTCAGTATCCCGAGAACATGGGACTGGTCCTCGATGTCTCCCATCACGATCGCGGGGATGTGGCTGAACTCCCGCGCCAGCAGTTGGAGGTCCTCTGCCAGGCCCGGATCATCCGCGTCCGTCGCGCCGATGCCCAGCAGGATTGCTGCCGTGTCGCTGCGGATTTGGTCATTCCGCAGCCATTCGTTGAGGCAGGCGAACGCCTGGCTGCGGAAACCGTGTTCCGGTGCCTCGAGCGCCCGCGCCAGGCTGTCCCGACCGAGGGTGCGGGGATCGATGATCGAGATCAGCGACGATCCGTTGTCCGGTCGCGTCAACGATAGTGCCTTGGCCGCACCGTGCGCCGATAAGTTGGCCTCATGCACGGCCTGAGAATTGGGGAGAGACTCTTCATGGACGATGTCGCAGGTCGAAGCAGATTGAGAGTTTCTGTAAGCGATCATGGCAATGACTCTCGGCGTTTGTTTTCAGGTGCTATCGATATGTTCGAGTTGGCCGAATTTCTATTCCTCATAATCAGATATGCGGTCGCGACAAAACTTTCCCGACGGGTCTTGGATCACATGCATGACCTCGACAGACGGCTAGGATATAAAGCATACTTAATTGGTGGATATCAAGTAAATTGTCTAAAATTTTATATATCATTTGAGTTAGGCGCCGTGCTCCAGTTGAGTTGTGCCGGGTACTCGAACTTGGGTGCGCAGCCACGGTGCTCGAGAGATCGGCATCGTTCAAAGGAACGGTTCCGGTGGTCCCTGCGGGCAGGCTGTGCGAGGAGGTGCATCTGAACCTTGCCTATCGCTGGTTCTGCCGGCTCGCCTGGAGGGCGATGTTCCGGACCATTCGACCTTCTCGAAGAACCGTCACGGCCGCCTCCGGGACAGCGATCTCCTGCGCGAGCTGTTCGAGACGACGGTGCGGCGCTGCATCGCGGCCGGGCTGGTCGGCGGCGACGGCTTCGCCACCGACGCCAGCCTGATCAAGGCGGACGCCAACAAGCAGCACTCGGGCCAATGCCGGCCTGAATGGCCTCAAACTGACGCCGGTCCTGCACGCCGTCATACCAGCGCCTGCGCCAATACGTCTTCTTCAACAAAGTCGGCGCCCTTCGGCTGCGTATCGGGAAGCGGGGATTGGCGGCCCGACATTCGCCTCATCAGATGGCTTGATATCGCGATGATCAGGCAACAGGAATACTCTGCATGCCATTTTTCGAGTTGTGCAGGATATCGAGCGATAGCGCCACTGAATGCTCGGAATTGTCCAGTCGCGATCCTCCAGCGATAGGGTGAATGACGGCGCCGGCAATAAAGTAACGCTATAGCAATTTATTATTTCGTTTTTGCGATCTGAATACTATTGTATTGACGCAAATATACAGCAGAATACCATTGTATGGAAGAAGGCGCATTTAGAGGAAGTGGATAATTTATCTAAAATTAGGAGGAAATCATGGCTGGTTTACTTGATGGTCTTCTCGGTAGCGTGTTTGGCATTGTCCAGCAGGTTCTGAATGGCGACAGCGATGGCTTGCTCGGCGGGCTGGTCAGTGGCCTGACCACCGGCGTGGCCGAAGGTCAAGAGGCCGGAGAGCAGGGGCTCCTCGGTGTGGCAGGTGGCGCAGTGGGCGGTGTTGTCGGCGTCGCCGTCGGCGCAGTCGACAATCTTGGCGATGCGGTCGGCGGAATTCCGTTGGTCGGCCCGCTGGTCGGAGGCCTCGTACACACGGTGACAGGGTTGGTGAATGGCGTGCTCGATACTGCCGTCGGCTTGGTCGACGGACTTCTTGCCGTCACTGACATCATCGATCTTGGGCCTGTCGGCCAGCTGCTGAACGGCGATAGCGGAGGCCTTGCCGGCGGGCTCACGGCAGGGCTGGAGATCGGCCTGGAGTATGGCAACGAAGTCAGTGCCCAGGGCGTTCTCGGCAGCGTCGGGGGCACAGTCGGCGGGCTCGTCGGCTTCATCAACGGCACCATCGTCAACCTCGACGAGGTGTTCGGTGCAGGTGAGGCAGCATCGGGCTCCGCGGATTACATGCTGTGACGCATCGAACGGGCCGGTCGCCCCGTTTGGCGACCGGCCTGCGACCTGTGCTGCTCCTCCGGCCATGACCGCGCCGGCAGAAGATCCACCGCCCGCGACAGTCGGGGCGCCGCCGGGACCCGTGCGCGTCAGGAGCCGAGCCACATTTGAAGAAGCTCTATCCGCGAGATGAACGTGCCATCGTCGCGCTGAATTTGATGCACTACTTTCCAGACGTCTCGATTGCGTGCGCTGCCCGAACGGCGTCGGCCCCGGTGTCTCGTTCGGTTGACGGCAACGGCTGCTGTGGTTGGCGGAAGCAGTCAAGCCTGCGATCCGAGTGCCATACGATGAAGGGCGTCATTTATTCGGGATCCTGAATCGAATCTCGATTGCGCGGCTTATGGGCCTTCCAGGCGGCCCCCCTCGGGAGCCTCGGTGTCCTGTCCTGGCTCAGCGCATAGAAGTAGCTGTGGATGAATACGCGAACTGCACTTGAGAGGTTTCCCCTGGCCGATTGGCGATCAGAGATTCTCGTGACAAGATCATTCAATGTGAGGCCTTCACGCTTGAGAATCTCTTCAAGTGCTTCCCAAAACGCCTCTTCCAGTCGTATGGTTGATCGCACTCCACCAATTGTTACGTTGCGCGTTCTTGACGCCGGAGCGGCCTGACTGCCCGAGAAATACATGATGCTGTCGTGATTATCATTCGATCCTTTCATTTCGATCCCGCAAAAACTCGTGATGCGAATTTCAATAAATGTCTTACCTTTAGAAAGGTAATAGCTGGATCATAGCATTAGTTTTTATTCCTGTCACGGCGTCGGGCAATTGGATCTGGCGCTGATTGAATCTGACAATCCAGCATCAGTCGAATGCCTGCTGCTGCCTCGCGGCCGCGAGCGCAAGATGCGCCGGTGCGAGTGTCCGCTCCTGAGTCGATCGGCCTGTGTCCGGAAATGGCTCGATTGAGCCGGATTTGGTGGGTTGCCAGGCCTGAGAGGAGGCGTCCCCGAACAGCGATGCACATTGCTCCTTGAAAGACTCCAAGGACCCGCGGTTCGCGCGTTTCCTGTACGATAGAAATGTCGATGTCGGGAATATTCTAAAGCAGAATCGGTGTCGTCAGGATCGATCCGCCGTCCCCGATCAAGCCCGGAGTAGATCCGACGAGGCTGCCGGAAGCCATGCGGCGACGGATCCGATCACGGCTGGCGTCCGGCCGGGGATCCGGCCCCGCCGACCATGCGGGTGAAGGCTCGATCGTGGATGGCCATGCCGGCGAGCATCGCGATGACGAACACCGCCGTCGGCAACAGCCCGACGGCCAGCGAGGCGATCGCTGGACCCGGGCAGAACCCGGCTAATCCCCAGCCGATCCCAAAGATTGCGGAGCCCACCACCAGCGGCGGATCGATCCGCGTCTTCTTCGGCAGGTGGAAGCTCTGGTCGAGGACAGGACGGGAGCGGCGGCGCATGATCAGGGTCCCGACCGCGGACACCGCGACCGCGCCCGCGAGCACGAAGGCGAGGCTCGGATCCCAGCCACCCGCGACATCCAGGAAGCCGCGTACCCGGGCCGGGTCCATCATGCCGGACATCGCGAGTCCGAGCCCGAAGATCAGGCCCGCGGCCACAGCGACCCCGATCCGGAGCAGCCCGATCATGGCAGGCCTCCCCAGCGCATGAGGGAGACGGTCGCGATGCCAGTGACCAGGAAGGTCGCCACGGCCACGATCGACCGCGGCGAGAGCCGCGCGAGACCCGCGATCCCGTGACCGCTGGTGCAGCCGGAGCCCATCCGTGTTCCGAACCCGACCAGAAGTCCGGCCGCCGCGAGGAGAAGCAACGAGCCATGGATTCGCATGATCGGCCATTCACCGATCCAGAACCGGTAGAGCACCGGCCCCAGGACCAGCCCGGCGACGAAGGCCGCGTTGGCCGTGGCGATGGGACCTCTTTGGATGAGGCCGGCGACGATCCCGCTGATTCCGGCGATGCGGCCGTTGAGCAGCAGGAGCATGGCCGCCGACAGGCCGATCAGCATCCCGCCCAGCAGGGACGGAAGGTACGCGCTCATTTCAGGCCATCTCCTGTGCGCCGGCAGTGGTCTCGGCGTCGAAGCCCTCGGCGCAGAAGATCGCGGGCAGTGCCTCGATCAGCTGTGCGGCCTTGCTCTCTATTCTTCGGTGCGCGATCACGATTTCACCTGGATGAGCATCGGCAGCCACGCGCCCGCATGGGCCAGGTGCTCCAATTTCCTTGCGGTCTATATCGATCAGATCGGACTTGGGCGATTTGACCTGGATCAAAGTCCCACCAACCAGGCCGATGTGCCCGGCCGAGGTCCGGAACGGGGGTCGGAGCGGGGACCGGAGCGCTAGACGCAGCCGGTAAGACGATCTTGCCCGCGATCGCCGTCTTGAGCCTGGCCCCGGCGGGCACGCCGTCGAAAGGGGGCGCGGACAGAGGCGCGCCGCGCCGAAATCCGCCTCGCCACGGCCGCGCACTGTCCGCGCGTCTCGTGGTCGCCGCCGACAGCCGCTTCTCGGAGATGCGCCGGATCTTCGGCATCCCGACGCGGATGCGCGATTTCGGCAGATCGATGCTGGTGTGCCGGGCGATCCACGAGGTCCCGCACGACCACACGGCCTGGGAGTGGTTCGACCACGGGCAGACCCTGGCCCTGCTTCCTCTGGGACGGGAGGGCGATCCGCGGAACCGCTCCTCAGCCGTCCTGACCTTGCCGGCCGCCTGCATGGACGAACTTCAGTCGATGGGCGGAGAGGCGTTCGGGCGCATCGGTGGACGACCCTGCCGCTCTATCTCGCGACCTGCGGCATCGTCGGCCTGTTCACGGACGATCGTCGGCCGGCGCGGATCCTGCGCCCCGCCGTGCTGAGGGCGGCCGACGCCTGCGTGCCCTTCAAGCGGCTTCTGGCCGCGTCCCTGGCCGGCGAGGGGCGACCAGCCCCGCGACTTTGATCTCGATCAAGGAGCGACGCGTTCCTCCGGTGTCATCTTCGCCCGCGTCATCCGATAGAGGGGCGATCATGAAGAGCACGATGCGCGCGGCAGTGGTTCGGCGGTTCGGCGATCCGCTGGTGATCGAGGAACGGCCGATCCCGACGCCCGGGGCCGGCGAATTGCTGGTCAAGGTGGTCGCCTGCGGCGTCTGCCACACCGACCTTCATGCCGCGGACGGGGACTGGCCAGTGAAGCCGGTGCCGCCCTTCGTGCCGGGGCACGAGGCTGCAGGTATCGTCGCCGCGATCGGGCCGGGTGTCACCGGATTCAAGGAGGGCGATCCGGTCGGGGTCGCCTGGTTGCACGACGCCTGCGGCGGCTGCGAATACTGCGGCACCGGCTGGGAGACGCTGTGCGAGGCCCAGCACAACACGGGCTACAGCTGCGACGGCGGCTTCGCCGATTACGTCATTGCCTCGGCAGCCTATGTCGCGCGGCTGCCGGAGCCGGTGGACTTCGCCCGGATGGCGCCGATCCTATGCGCCGGGGTCACCACCTACAAGGGGCTGCGGGAGACCGAGGCGCGGCCGGGCGAATGGGTGGCCATCTCCGGCGTCGGCGGTCTCGGCCATGTCGCGATCCAGTACGCGAAGGCCATGGGGCTGCACGTCGCGGCGCTGGATGTGAGTGCGGACAAGCTCGGCCTGGCCCGATCGCTCGGTGCCGATCTGGCCGTCGACGCCAGGGCGCCCGACGCCGCGGCGCAGGTGACGAAGGCGACCGGCGGCGGCGCCCATGGCGTGCTGGTGACGGCGGTGTCGCGCCCGGCCTTCGCCCAGGCGCTCGGCATGGTCCGACGCAAGGGTGTCGTCAGCCTGGTCGGGCTGCCGCCGGGCGAGTTCCCGACACCGATCTTCGACGTCGTGCTGAAACGGATCACCATCCGCGGCTCGATCGTCGGCACCCGGCAGGATCTGGCCGAGGCGATCGCCTTCGCCGCTGAAGGGAAGGTGAGGGCGACGGTCACGACTCGGCCCCTCGAGGCGGTGAATGCCGTCTTCGATGCGCTGCGGGCGGGCACGATCGAAGGCCGCATCGTCCTCGACATGGCCTCCTGACGGCTGCTGCTTCGCGCTGATCCCTCGTTCAAAGGCTTCGCATGACCTGGACCGATCTCCGGCCGCCCGCCACACCCGACCCGGCCTTGCTCCACCTCTTCGACGATCGGGTGCCGCGCTATACGAGCTATCCGACCGCACCGCAGTTCGGGCCGCTGGTCACCGCCACGGCCTACCGTCGATGGCTGATGGAGCTGCCGGACGTGCCGCTGTCGCTCTATCTCCACATTCCGTTCTGCCAGCAGCTCTGCTGGTATTGCGGCTGCGCGACGGTGGTGGCGCGGCGGCCGGGGCCGGTCGACGCCTATCGCGACCTGCTGCGGCGGGAAATCGCCATGGTCGCGGACGCCGTCGGCCGGCGCCAGCGGGTCAGCCATATCCATTTCGGCGGCGGCACCCCGAACATCCTGTCGGCGGCGCAGTTCGAGGATCTGATGGCGGCACTGCAAGCGGCGTTCGACTGCGATGGCGCGGAGGTCGCCGTCGAGATCGATCCGCGGGTTCTGGCGGACGACTTCGTCGCCGCCTTCGGCCGGGCCGGCGTGGCCCGTGCTTCGATCGGCGTGCAGGACTTCGCGCCCGCCGTCCAGGCCGCGATCAACCGGGTCCAGACCATCGAGCAGACCCGGTCGGCGGTCGAGCGGCTGCGGGCGGCCGGGGTTACCGGGATCAATCTCGATCTGGTCTACGGCCTGCCGCACCAGACCGAAGCTGGGATCGTCGAGTCCGTCGAGGCGGCGCTGGGCCTCTCGCCCGATCGCCTCGCCCTGTTCGGCTACGCTCATGTGCCCTGGATGCGCCGGCACCAGCAGCTGGTCGACGAGGCAGCCCTGCCGGACGGCCCGGCGCGCTGGCGCCAGTATCGTGCCGCCGGCGACCGCATCGCCGAGGCCGGATTCCGCCGCATCGGCTTGGACCATTTCGCCCGGCCCTATGACACCCTGACCGACGCGCTCGACGCTGGCCGGCTGCACCGCAACTTCCAGGGCTATACCGCGGACGACGCTCCGATCCTGCTCGGTTTCGGCGCCTCGGCGATCAGTCAGCTGCCGCAGGGCTACGTCCAGAACCCGGCCGGCGTTCCGGCCTATGGCGACATCCTGAAGGCGGGGAGGCTCGCGACCGTCCGCGGCATCGTGATGACAGACGAGGACCGCCTGCGCGGCTCAATCATCGAACGGCTGATGTGCGATCTCGTCATCGATCTCGAGGCGATCTGCCGCGATCATGACGCGGATTGGCGCCGCTTCGCGCCGGAGTTGGCAGCGCTCTCACGGTTCGAGAATGCGGGTGTGCTGGTGCGCCAGGGACCGATCCTCATCGTGACCGAGGCGGGCCGCGTTCTGCTGCGATCGATCGCCGCCGCCTTCGACGCCTACCGGACGCCGGACTCGCGCCGTCACGCCCGTGCGGTCTGACGCTCAGAGCGCTGCGCGCAGAGCGAGGAAACCGAGCAGGACGGCGTTGAACGCAAGCATCGCCGGGGCCAGCCGCATCATTCCCCGGCGCCATTTCCGTCCCGCCGCCTCGCCCGCGATGCCGATCGCGACGAGAAGCGGCACGGTGCCGAGGCCGAAGCTCAGCATCGCGAGTGCGCCGGGAACGGCGCCGCCGGTTCCGGCTGCGGCCGCAAGGGCTGCATAGAGAAGGCCGCAGGGCAGGAAGCCGAGAAGGATCCCCAGTCCGGCGGCGCGCCAGCCCGTCGGGCGGAAAAGGAGCGGTCGTGTCCAGTCCGCGAGGCGACGGGCCCAGGAGCCGTCGGAGCGTCCGGCGCCGCCATGCAGCCGCAGCGCCAGGGCCAGAAGCATCGCCGCGCCGAGCGCGAGCAGCGCCGCCGAGAGCCAGTTGAACCAGGGGAGCGCGACAAGCCCGCCGCCGATGCCGCCGGCCGCGCCGCCGAGGCCGGCATAGGTGGCGAGGCGTCCGAGATGATAGCCGGGCAGCAGCCCCTGGCCGACCCGCACGCCCTCGCACAGCCCCTCCATCGGCACGGCCGAGAGGCGGCGGCCGACCTGGGCCAGGACGAAGCCGCCGCACATCGGCCCGCAATGCATCAGGCTGCCGGCCAGCCCGGCCAGCGCCATCGCACCGAACAGGCCGAGGGCACCGGGCCCGGTCCAGCCCGGGCCGCAGAGCGCGGCAAGGGTGGCGAGATCGAAGGACAAGGCAGTCTCCGCGGAACGATGGCAGCCCATCCTTTCCCGGCGCGGCACCGGGCGATTTGATCCAGATCAAGGCGGGCGGCCGGACGCCGGTCTACCCGAGGGACATCGCCACCGCGGAGGGGAAGGGGATCATGACCGACGCGACCGCGCGCTGGATCGTCGGAAGCGGAATGTCGGCACTGGGGCTGCTCGGCCTCGCCATGGCATCGCGTGCGCTCGATCCGATGATCGACCTGTTCGGCCTCGGCCTGGCCGGTTTCGCTCTGATCTTCGTCTCCGGCCTGGTCAAGGCGCATTGGGACGAGGTGGACCGGCAGCGCTTCCTCGCCCGTCTCGACGGGGCCGACAGATGGTGAGCCTCGTTCTCGACCGTCCGGCCGACCGCGCCGCGCCGGATCTGCCGATCCCGATCGCGCGGACGGTGGCCTACAACGAGGCGATCGTCCGCAAATTCGTCGTCGCCACCGCCTTCTGGGCCGTCGTCGCCTTCCTGGCCGGCGATTTCGTCGCCTGGCAGCTCGCCTTCCCGCAGTTGAACCTCGGCCTCGAATGGACCACCTTCGGCCGGCTGCGGCCGGTCCACACCTCGGCGGCGATCTTCGCCTTCGGCGGGTCGGCCCTGATCGGCACCTCCTTCCACGTCGTCCAGCGCACCTGCCGTGCCCCTCTCTGGGGCGGCCGGGCGCTCGCCGACTTCGTGTTCTGGGGCTACCAGTTCTTCATCGTCATGGCGGCGCTGAGCTACGTGCTCGGCTACTCCCAAAGCAAGGAGTACGCGGAACCCGAGTGGTTCCTCGACCTCTGGCTGACGCTGGTCTGGGTCGTCTACCTGGCGATCTTCCTGGGCACGCTGATACGGCGGGAGGAGCCGCATATCTACGTTGCCAACTGGTTCTATCTGGCCTTCATCGCCACCATCGCCATGCTGCACATCGGCAACAACCTGGCGGTGCCGGTGAGCCTGACCGGAGCCAAGAGCTACTCGCTCTTCGCCGGGGTCCAGGACGCGCTGGTGCAGTGGTGGTACGGCCACAACGCGGTCGGCTTCTTCCTGACTGCCGGCTTCCTGGCGATGATGTACTACTACATCCCGAAGCGGGCAGAGCGGCCGGTCTATTCCTACCGGCTGTCGATCATCCACTTCTGGTCGCTGATCTTCCTCTACATCTGGGCCGGCCCGCACCACCTGCACTACACCGCGCTGCCGGACTGGGCGCAGACGCTGGGGATGGTGTTCTCGATCATGCTGTGGATGCCGTCCTGGGGCGGCATGATCAACGGCATGATGACCCTGTCCGGCGCCTGGGACCGGCTGCGCACCGACCCGGTGCTGCGCTTCATGGTCACCGCCGTCGCCTTCTACGGCATGGCGACCTTCGAAGGCCCGGTGATGTCGATCCGCGCGGTCAATGCGCTCAGCCACTACACCGACTGGACCATCGGCCACGTCCACTCCGGGGCGCTCGGCTGGAACGCCTTCATCACCTTCGGCGCGCTCTACTATCTCGTCCCGACGTTGTGGCGAAAGAAGGACGTGTGGTCGCTGCGCCTCGTCTCCTGGCACTTCTGGATCGCAACGCTCGGCATCGTCTTCTACATCGCCGCGATGTGGGTGTCGGGTATCATGCAGGGGCTGATGTGGCGCGACTACGACGGGCTCGGCTTCCTCCGCTACGCCTTCGTCGAAACCGTCGACGCCATGCATCCCTTCTATCTGATCCGCGCCACCGGCGGCCTGCTGTTCGTCATCGGCGCCCTGATCATGGTGTTCAACCTCTGGATGACCGTCCGCCGCGGCGAGCCCGCGGCGTCGGCGAGGGCGTGAGCCATGGCAATCCGCCACGCGGCAATCGAGAAGAACGCGCCGCTGCTTCTCATACTGACCCTGATCACGGTCGCCATCGGCGGGCTGGTCGAGATCGTGCCGCTGTTCACCATCGAGACCACGATCGAGGACGTAAAGGGCGTACGGCCATATTCGCCGCTCGAGCTCGCGGGCCGCGACGTCTATGTCCGCGAGGGCTGCTACCTTTGCCACAGCCAGCAGATCCGACCCTTCCGCGACGAGGTCGAGCGCTACGGCCACTACTCCATCGCCGCCGAGAGCAAATACGACCATCCGTTCCAATGGGGGTCGAAGCGCACCGGGCCGGATCTGGCGCGGGTCGGCGGCAAGTACTCGAACGAGTGGCATGTCGACCATCTGCGCGACCCGCAGGCGATGGTGCCGGGCTCGGTGATGCCGGCTTATGCCTTCCTCGCCGAAAAGCCGCTGCGCTTCGATGCGCCGGCCAATCTCAGGGCAAGCCGCAGCGTCGGCGTGCCCTACGACGACGCGATGATCGCCGCGGCTGCGGCCGACCTTCTGGTCCAGGCCGATCCGGAGGCGGACGCCGACGCGCTACGGGCCCGCTATCCGAAAGCCGTGACCGGCGATTTCGACGGCCATCCGAAGCGGCTGACCGAGATGGATGCGCTGGTTGCCTATCTGCAGATGCTGGGGACGCTGGTCGAGTTCAACGACCTTTCCCCGGAAGACCTGCAGCAATAGGGGGCGGCCATGGAAGACCTCGTCGCCCTCTACCAAACGGTCCGCTCCGGCTGGATCGTCCTGGTCATCCTCATCCTCGCCGCGATCGCGCTCCGGGTCTACCGGCCCGGCCGGAAGACGGCAATGGAGGCGCATGCCCGCATCCCCTTCGCCGATGACCGAGCCGAGGGAGGGAACTGACCATGCCGACCAAGATCGAGAAGGACGCCGTCACCGGCCAGGAGACGACCGGGCATGAGTGGGACGGCATCAAGGAGCTGAACACGCCGCTGCCGCGCTGGTGGCTCTATGTGCTCTACGCCACCATCGCGTTCTCGGCGGTCTGGATGGTGTTCTACCCCTCGGTGCCGCTCGGCACCTCCTACTTCAAGGGAGTCCTGGACTATTCCCAGAGGCAGGAGCTGGCGCGGGATGTCGCCGCGGCCACCGCCGTCCGGGCGCCAATGGTCGACCGCATCCGGTCGCTGCCGCTCGATCAGGTCCAGGCTGATCCCGAGCTGGCGACCTTCGCATTGACCGGCGGCAAGGCGCTGTTCGCCGAGAACTGCTCCGCCTGCCACGCGGCCGGCGGCGCGGGCCGGGCCGGCTTTCCGGCGCTCGTCGACGACGACTGGATCTGGGGCGGCTCGCTGGCCCAGCTCGAGCAGACGATCAGCTACGGCGTCCGGTCCGGCCATGCCCGGGCACATGCCATCGACATGCCGCGCTTCGGCGTCGACGGCATGCTGAGCCAGGCCGAGATCGGCGATGTCGCGGATTACGCGCTCACCCTGTCCGGTCGTGGCAGCGGAGCGCCGGGCGCGGCCAAGGGCGGAGACCTGTTCGCCCAGAATTGCGCCGCCTGCCACGGCGACCGCGGCCAAGGCAATCCGGAGATGGGGGCGCCCCGGCTCGACGACCAGGTCTGGCTCTATGGCGACACCCGGGCCGACATCATCCGCCAGATCGCCCAGCCGCGGCAGGGGGTGATGCCGAGCTGGAGCGGCCGGCTGGACGACGCTGCGATCAAGATGCTCACCCTCTACGTGCATTCGCTGGGCGGCGGGCAATGACCTCGCATGACGGGGCGGAGGCGGCGCCAAAGCTCTTCGCCGATCGGGTCAAGGTCTACCCGAAGGCGGTGAAGGGCCGGGTCCGGACCGTCAAATGGGCGGTGCTGATCCTGTGCCTCGCGATCTACTACCTCGTGCCTTGGCTGCGCTGGGACCGCGGCGCAGGCCTGCCCGACCAGGCGGTGCTGATCGACATGGCCGGGCGCCGCGCCTATCTGTTCGGGATCGAGATCTGGCCGCAGGAGATCTATCTCCTGGCTGGCCTGCTGATCCTCGCGGCGGTCGCGCTGTTCCTGGTCACCAGCCTGTTCGGCCGGCTGTGGTGCGGCTTCTCCTGCCCGCAGACGGTCTGGACCGACCTGTTCCTGCTGGTCGAGCGCTGGATCGAGGGCGACCGCAACGCCCGGATGCGGCTGGACGGTCAGCCCTGGTCGGCGGCCAAGGTCTGGCGCAAATCGGCCAAGCACGCGGTCTGGCTTCTGATTGCGGCCGCCACCGGTGGCGCCTGGATCATGTACTACGTGAACGCCCCGACGGTGACCCTGGAACTGGTCACCGGCGCGGCCTCCTTGACCGTGTATTTCTTCTTCGGCCTGTTCACGCTCACCACCTACGTCCTGGCCGGCTGGGCGCGGGAGCAGGTGTGTACCTATATGTGCCCCTGGCCGCGCTTCCAGTCGGCGATGTTCGACGAGGGCACCACGACGGTGACCTACGCCGCCTGGCGCGGCGAGCCGCGCGGCAAGCACAAGGCCGGCACCGGCTGGGAGGGGCGCGGCGACTGCGTCGATTGCCGCGCCTGCGTCAATGTCTGCCCGACCGGGATCGACATCCGCGACGGGCTGCAGATGGAGTGCATCTCCTGCGGCCTCTGCGTCGACGCCTGCGACGACGTGATGGGCAAGCTCGGCCGGCCGCCGCAGTTGATCGGCTGGGACACCGAGGTCAACCAGCGCGCGCGGGCGGAGGGGCGTCCGCCTCGGCATCGCCTGCTCCGGGCGCGCAGCGCGATCTATGCCGGCGTGCTGGTCGCGCTGGCGACGACGATGGCCTACGCCCTGGCCGCCAAGTCGAGCCTGGAGATCGCGGTGCTGCGCGACCGGGCGCCGATCTACGTCACCCTGTCCGATGGATCGATCCGCAACGGCTACACGCTGAAGCTGCTGAACAAGGGCCATGAGTCTCGCCGGTTCCGGGTTGCGGTCGACGGGCTGCCGGGTGCCGGGATCGCCGTTCTCGGCGCCGACGGATTGCCGGTCCCGGACGACGGGCTGGTGGTGCCGGCGGAGGGTCAGTCCGCGTTCCGCCTGTTCCTGACGCTGCGGCGCGACGCCGTGCCGGAGGAGACGCGGGCGATCTCGATCCGGGCGGAGGACGAGGATGGCGGCGGCCGCCTCACGGCCGAAACCCAGTTCTCCGGTCCCGAAAGGAGGGAAGGGCGATGATCGCCTCAGCGACGATGCCGCGACGCGGCCGCTGGATTCCCTGGATCTTCGTGCTCGGCTTCTTCGTGATGCTGGGCGCGAACGGGGGCCTGATCTACTTCGCCCGCCAGAGCTGGGTCGGCCTCGCCTATGACCGGCCCTATGAGCGCGGCCTGGCCTACAACGCGCTGCTGGCCGAGGCCGATCGCGAGGCCGCGCTGGGCTGGACCGTCGCGATCGCGCGCCAGGACTATCGGGACCGGACGCTGATGCTTGCCCTGCACCTGACCGGGAAGGAGGCTGCGCTCCCGGACGGCGAGGTCGAGGCCCGGCTGGTGCGGCCGATCGAGGGCGACGCGGTCACCCTCGAACCGGTACCGATCCGGGAGGGGCGCGTCCTGCTCGCGGCCGGTGGGCTGCGGCCGGGGCTGTGGGATCTGCGGCTGACCATCCGACGGGGCGAGGCGGTGATGCACACCGACCGCCGCCTGATCCTGCGCTGAGGCGGCGATGGCACAGGCGGCGATCTTCCACACCGGCTCTCCTGCTCCACGGAGCGCCGTGACGGCGGCCTGCGCCCATTGTAGCGCGCCGATGCCCGACGGGGCGGCCGGCCCCTACTGCTGCAGCGGCTGCGCCGGCGCCCATGCGCTGATCCGCGAGTTGGGGCTCGACGCCTATTATCGCCAGCGCGATGCCGTCGAGACTCCGGGCAGAATCGGTGACAGCGAGGAGGCCGCCGACTGTGCCGCCTTCGTGCGTCCGGGGCCGGATGGCACTGCAGCGCTCGACCTGATGGTCGAAGGTCTGCGCTGCGGCGCCTGCATCTGGCTGATCGAGGCCGCCCTGGCGCGGCGGTCGGAGGTGCGCGCGGCGCGGATCAACATGGGCACCCGTCGCCTGCATCTCGAATGGACCGGCGGGGCGGCGGAGGCGGAGCGGCTGGTGTCGCTGGTGGCGCGGCTGGGATACCGCCTGGTGCCCTTCGATCCGGCCCGGCTGGCCGAGGCCGAGGACCGCACGGGCAAGGCGCTCTTGCGGGCGCTCGCCGTCGCCGGCTTCGCCAGCGCCAACATCATGATGCTGTCGGTTGCGGTCTGGATCGGCCACGCCCAGGGCATGGGTCCGGCGACGCGCGATTTCCTGCACTGGGTCTCGGCGCTGATCGCCCTGCCGGCGATCGCCTATGCCGGCCGGCCCTTCTTCCGCTCTGCCTGGGCCGCGCTCGGCCATGGCCGCACCAACATGGACGTGCCGATCTCGATCGGCGTGACCCTGGCGACGGCGATGAGCCTGTACCAGACCGCGGCCGGGCAGCCCGATGCCTATTTCGATTCCGCGGCGACGCTGCTGTTCTTCCTGCTCATCGGCCGCTTCCTTGACCACCGCGCCCGCGGCCGGGCACGGGCGGAGGTCGAGCAACTTCTGACCCTGCGCGCCACCTCCGTCCGGGTGATCGGGCCGGACGGCACCCCGATCGCCACGGCGCCGCACCGGGTGGCGCCGGGCGATTGGATCCTGGTTGCTGCGGGGGAGCGCCTCGGCGTCGACGGCGTGGTCCGGGAGGGCCGCTCCAGCCTCGACACCGCGCTCGTCACCGGAGAGACGGTGCCGCGCCCGATCATGCCGGGAGAAGCGGTCTTCGCCGGCACGATCAATCTCGACGCGCCGCTGACAATCGAGGCGACGGCGAGCGGCGAGGGCACGCTGCTGGCCGAGATTGCGCGGCTCATCGAGGCGGCACAGGGCCAGAGATCTCGCTTCGTCGCCCTGGCGGACCGCGTCGCCCGGCGCTACGCCCCGGTCGTGCATCTGACCGCGCTTGCCACCTTCCTCGGTTGGAACCTGTCGGGCACAGTCGGCTGGGCCCAGGCGCTGGGATATGCCGTCGCGGTGCTGATCATCACCTGCCCCTGCGCACTCGCGCTGGCGGTGCCGGCGGTGCAAGTGATTGCCGGCGGCCGGCTGCTGCGCCGCGGAACGCTGCTGAAATCGGCGACGGCGCTGGAGCGCCTGGCGGCGGTCGACACGGTGGTGTTCGACAAGACAGGTACCCTGACCGAAGGGCGACCACAGCTTCTCGACGCCGCCGCGCATGACCAAGACACGCTGCGCCGCGCCGCGGCTTTGGCCCTGTCCAGCCGGCATCCGCTCGCCCGCGCCCTGGTCCGGGTGGCGCCGCCGGCCGCGCCGGTCGAGGTGCGGGAGGTGCCGGGCGCGGGGCTGGAAGGCGCATCGGCCCGGCTCGGCAGCCGGGCTTTCTGCGGCGTCGATGAGGATGCGGCGGAAGGGCCGGAGCTCTGGTTCGCGGAAACGGGCAGGGCGCCAGTCCGTTTCGCCTTCGCCGATGTCCTGCGCCCCGATGCGGTGGAAACGGTGACGGCGCTGCAGAGCGCCGGCATGTCGGTCCTGCTGCTGTCCGGCGACCGGACCGCTAGCGTCGCCCCGGTGGCCGCGGCGCTCGGCATCGCCGACTGGCGGGGTGGGCAGACGCCGGCCGACAAGGCCGCCGCGCTCGCCGCACTGCGTGCGTCGGGCCGACATGTCCTGATGGTCGGCGACGGGCTCAACGACGCGCCGGCGCTGGCCGAGGCCACGGTATCGATGTCGCCGGCCGAGGCCGTGGACATCGCCCAGACCACGGCCGACCTCGTGTTCCAGGGCGGGCGCCTCGGCGCGGTGGTGGAGGCGCTGGAGCTGGCGCGAGCTGCCGGCCGGCTGGCGCGGCAGAACATCGGCTTCGCACTCGTCTACAACCTGCTGGCCGTGCCGCTTGCGGTCGCCGGCCTGGTGACACCGCCCGTCGCCGCAGCGGCGATGTCCTCCTCCTCGCTGATCGTCATCCTCAACGCCTTCCGGCTGTCTCGGGGGAGGGGAGCATGAACGTCCTCGCCTATCTTATCGGCGGGAGCCTGGTGCTGGGCTCCGGGGCCCTGGCATTGTTCCTGTGGTCGCTGCGCTCGGGCCAGTACGAGGATCTCGATGGGGCGGCCCGGCGGATCCTGTTCGATGGCGAGCCAGACAGCGGAGACGGCGCCGAGGGGCGGTGAACGCCGGTCGGCGGCGAGGTTGCGTGATCCGTTGCCGCCGATTGGATGTCCTCTCAGTGCGATCGGGTCGAAAGCTCGTCTTCCGGAGAATCGATCAGCGGATCCGGCTGGGCGAAGCGGGCGAGAGCCCCACGATCGCCGATCTCGATGCGGGGTCCCCTGACCTCTACACCCTGGACCCGAAGCGCGGCAAAGGCGCGCGAGAGATTCTCGGCCGTCATGCCGAGGCGAGAGGCGAGCGTCCGCTTCTCGAAGTGGATATCGACACGGCCCCGGTCGCCTTGCTGGCGCTCGGAGCGCAAAAGCCAGTTGGCCAGCCGTTCCGTGCCGGTGCGCAGCTTCTGGTCTTTCAAATCCCGGATCGTTCCTCGATAGGCCCGCGCGAGCTCGGTCACGATCGCCTGCATGAACGCAGGATCGGACGTCATTGCCCGGCGTACCCTGTCGGCCGGTATCATCAGCACGCGCGACTTCTCCAGCGTGCGTGCCGATTGGAGATAGACCTGATCGCTCAGCACCGCCGCCAGGATGAAGACCCCGACGGGGCCGACGAAATCGAGTGTGGTCTCGCGCCCGGCCGTGGTCGCGAACATCTCCACGGCCCCCTCGACGACGATGTGCAGGAAATCCGCCCGGTCGCTCTCCTGGATGAGGACGAGCCCCGGCGGAAACTGCTGTACGAACCCGTTCTCGACCAGGGGCGTGAATGTCTCGTCCCGCATGTCCCGGAAGAGGGGGAGGTTGCGAATCCCGGAGACGTCGTCGGGCCGCATGGTGATCTCCGAAAGCGGTGGTGCTCGGTGGTTTGATAAATATCAATTATAAAGTATAAAATTGTCAAATTCTCAGTCGATATTTTTAATATCTTTCTTCTTTCTCTGGATATAGGGCGGCAGGTCATGTCCTCGAATCCGTTTCTCTGATCTAGATCAAAGCCCCTCGGCCGCCGGCACAGCAATTTTCGGGTGCGGCGCGAATCTGCGGCGCCAAGCCAGCGGCTAGGGGGCCTTATGGACGATCTCCAGCACATCGATCGGAGCGGTCGAAACCGGTCACTGGCGATGAGCACCATCGCGTTCACAGTGTGCTTCGCGGCTTGGACCATCTTCGCCATCATCGGCATCCGGATCCGCCAGGAGCTCAGCCTCAGCGAGACCCAGTTCGGCCTCTTGGTCGGCACGCCGATTCTGACCGGTTCGCTGATCCGGGTCGTGCTCGGGATCTGGGCCGACCGCTACGGCGGCCGCGTCGTCTTCACCGCAACCATGTTGGCGGCGGCCGTCACGACCTTCCTCCTGTCCTACGCCACCACCTATCCGGAGATGCTTGCCGCGGCGCTCGGCGTCGGCATCGCCGGCGGCTCCTTTGCGGTCGGCATCGCCTATGTGTCGCGCTGGTATCCGCCGGGCCGGCAGGGGCTGGCGCTCGGCATCTTCGGCGCCGGCAATGTCGGTGCCGCCGTCACCAAGTTCCTCGCCCCCTTCGTGCTCGTCGCCTATGGCTGGCAGACGGTTGCGCAGGTTTGGGCCGCGGGTCTCGCGGTCATGGCCGTCATCTTCTGGGTCACCACCGAGGATGACCCGGTCGTCGTCGCGCGGCGGCGTTCGGGGACGACGCCGAAGAGCGCCTGGCTCGAGCTCGAGCCGCTGAAGAACATCCAGGTCTGGCGCTTCTCGATCTACTACTTCTTCGTCTTCGGCGCCTTCGTCGCCCTGGCGCTGTGGCTGCCGCAATATCTCGTCGCCGTCTACGGCCTCGACATCCGGGCGGCCGGCATGATCGCCGCCTTCTTCTCGGTGCCGGCCAGCCTGTTCCGCGTCTATGGCGGCCACCTGTCCGACGTCTACGGCGCCCGCCGGGTGCTGTACTGGACATTCCTGGTCTCGGTGGCCGCGACCTTCCTCCTCTCCTATCCGCCGACCGACTATGTGGTCCACGGCGTCGCCGGGGCGATGGCCTTCCACCTCGAGATGGGCCTCGTCCCCTTCACGGCCATCGTCTTCGTGCTCGGCTTCTTCATGGCGCTCGGCAAGGCGGCCGTCTACAAGCACATCCCCGCCTACTATCCTGACCATATCGGCTCGGTGGGCGGCCTCGTCGGCATGATCGGCGGGCTCGGAGGCTTCGTGCTGCCGATCCTGTTCGGGCTCCTGCTCGACCTGACCGGCCTGTGGACGAGCTGCTTCATGGCGCTGTTCCTGCTGGTCGCCGCAGCGCTGGTCTGGATGCATCTGGCGATCCGCCAGATGGAGCGGACCGCGGCCGCCCGCGAACTCGGCCAGCTGCCGCCGTTCCCGGAGATGCAAGGCATGCCCGCGCCGGCCGCGGCCCCGCAGCCGAGCGGGGCGGTGCTCACGGACTGGCGCCCTGAGGATCCGGAGTTCTGGAAGGGCAGGGGACGCCGCATCGCCCGCCGCAATCTGTGGCTCTCGATCCCGGCGCTGCTCCTCTCCTTCGCCGTCTGGCAGGTCTGGTCGGTCGTCGTCGCCAAGCTGCCGCTCGTCGGCTTCACCTTCACCACCGACCAGCTGTTCTGGCTCGCGGCTCTGCCGGGCATCTCGGGCGCGACGCTCAGGATCTTCTACTCCTTCATGGTGCCGATCTTCGGCGGGCGGCTGTGGACCACGCTCACCACCTGGTCGCTCGTCATCCCGGCGCTCGGCATCGGCTACGCCGTGCAGAACCCGGAAACGCCCTACATCGTCCTGCTGGCCTTGGCGCTGCTCTGCGGCTTCGGCGGCGGCAACTTCGCCTCCTCCATGGCCAACATCTCCTTCTTCTTCCCGAAGGCGGAGAAGGGCAACGCGCTCGCGCTCAACGCCGGCCTCGGCAATCTCGGGGTCAGCGTCGTCCAGTTCGTGGTGCCGCTCGCGATCACTGCCGGCATCTTCGGCTGGCTCGGCGGCGACCCGGCCATGGTCACGGGCGCGGCCGGCGAGGCGCCGCTCTGGCTGCAGAATGCCGGCTTCATCTTCCTACCGTTCATCGCTTTGTCCGCCTTCGCCTCCTGGTTCGGCATGAACGACATCGCGTCGGCCAGGGCGTCCTTCGCCGAGCAGGCGGTGATCTTCCGGCGCCGGCACAACTGGATCATGTGCTGGCTCTACACCGGCACCTTCGGCTCCTTCATCGGCTATTCCGCCGGCTTCCCGCTGCTGACCAAGATCCTGTTTCCGGACGTCAACGCGCTTCAGTTCGCCTTCATCGGGCCGCTGGTCGGGGCGCTCTCCCGGTCCGGCACCGGCTGGCTCGCGGACAGGTACGGCGGCGCCCGCGTCACCCTTTGGGCCTTCATCCTGATGATCGCGGGCGTGGCCGGGGTGCTGTGGTTCATCGGCGCCAAGGACCAGGCCGGCGCCTTCTGGGGTTTCTTTGCCGCCTTCCTGCTGCTCTTCTTCGCCACCGGGGTCGGCAACGCCTCCACCTTCCAGATGATCCCCGCGATCATGGGCAAGGAGATGGCCCGGCTGATGCCCGGGGCCGACGCGGAGGCCCGCCGCCGGCAGGCCGAGAAGGAGGCCGCGGCGATCACCGGCTTCACCTCGGCGATCGCGGCCTTCGGCGCCTTCTTCATCCCGAAGAGCTACGGCACCTCGATCGCGCTGACCGGCGGGCCGGAAGCGGCGCTCTGGGGCTTCCTGATCTTCTATGTGAGCTGCCTCGCCGTCACCCACGCGGTCTACGCCCGCAAGGGCGGCCTGCTCCACGACGTCGAACGCGCCCGCCGCGGCGCGACCACCCATCCGGCTGCGGCCGAGTGATCAAGGGCGCACGCAATGTCGCATTTTCTCGACCGGCTGACCTTCTTCCGCAAGACCGAGGGCGAGTTCTCGGACGGCCACGGCATCGTGACCAGCGAGGACCGGTCCTGGGAGGACGGCTACCGCAAGCGCTGGCAGCACGACAAGATCGTGCGCTCGACCCACGGCGTGAACTGCACGGGCTCGTGCTCCTGGAAGATCTACGTCAAGGGCGGGATCGTCACCTGGGAGACGCAGCAGACCGACTATCCCCGGACGCGGCCGGACCTGCCCAACCATGAGCCCCGGGGCTGCGCCCGCGGCGCGTCCTACAGCTGGTATCTCTATTCCGGCGCCCGGCTGAAATACCCGATGATCCGCGGCCGCCTGCTGAAGCTCTGGCGGCAGGCCCGGGCCACGAAGCCGCCCGTGGCGGCGTGGGCGTCGATCGTCGAGGACGCCGGCAGGCGGCAATCCTACACCTCGATCCGCGGGCATGGCGGCTTCGTCCGCGCGACCTGGGACGAGGTCAACGAGATCATCGCCGCGGCCAACGCCTACACGGCGAAGCGGTACGGGCCCGACCGGATCATCGGCTTCTCGCCGATCCCGGCCATGTCCATGGTCTCCTACGCCGCCGGGTCTCGCTATCTCTCGCTGCTGGGCGGCGTCTGCATGTCATTCTATGACTGGTACTGCGACCTGCCCCCGGCCAGCCCACAGACCTGGGGCGAGCAGACCGACGTGCCGGAGAGCGCCGACTGGTACAATGCCGGCTTCATCATCGTCTGGGGCTCCAACGTGCCGCAGACGCGGACCCCGGACGCGCATTTCTACACCGAGGTCCGCTACAAGGGCACGAAGAGCGCGGTCGTCAGCCCGGACTACGCCGAGGCGACCAAGTTCGCCGACATCTGGCTCAATCCCAAGCAGGGCACCGACGCGGCCCTGGCGCTCGCCATGGGCCATGTGATCCTGCGCGAGTTCCATCTCGACCGGCCGGTGCCGTATTTCGACGACTATCTCCGCCGGTTCACCGACATGCCCTATCTGGTGCGCCTGGCGGAACGGGACGGCCGCTTTGTGCCAGAGCGGCTGCTGCGCGCCTCGGAGCTCGAGGGCGCCCTCGGCGAGAGCAACAATCCGGACTGGAAGACGGTCGCGATCGACGAGAGGACCGGCGCCCCCGTCGCCCCGCTCGGTTCCATTGGCTACCGCTGGGGCGAGGAGGGGCGGTGGAACCTCGAGGAGAAGGACGGGCAGGGCCACGACATCCGTCTGACGCTCACGCTGGCCGGCGCTGACGCCGAGATCGCGGCGGTGGACTTCCCGTATTTCGGCGGCCGCGCCACCGAGCATTTCGTGGCGACGCAGCACGGCGAGATCCTGACCCGCACCGTGCCGGTCCGGACGCTGGCGACGGCCGATGGCGGGCAGGTGACGGTCGCGACCGTCTACGACCTGATGATGGCCAATTACGGGCTCGACCGCGGCTTCGGCGGCGGCAACGTCGCGCGAAGCTATGACGAGGACATCCCCTTCACGCCCGCCTGGGCGGAACGGATCACCGGGGTGAAGCGCGACGCCATCGCCACCGTCGCCCGCGAATTCGCGGCCAATGCCGAGAAGACCAACGGCCGGTCGATGATCATCATCGGCGCCGGCATCAACCATTGGTACCACATGGACATGAGCTACCGGGGGGTGATCAACCTCCTGGTGTTCTGCGGTGCCGTCGGGCAGTCGGGCGGCGGCTGGTCGCACTATGTCGGGCAGGAGAAGCTGAGGCCGCAGACCGGCTGGACGCCGCTGGCCTTCGCGCTCGACTGGTCCCGGCCGCCCCGGCAGATGAATTCGACCTCGTTCTTCTACGCGCACACCGACCAGTGGCGGTACGAGACGCTGACGGCGGCCGAGATCCTGTCGCCCACCGCTCCGGACGGGGACTGGAACACGAGCTTCATCGACTACAACGTGCGGGCGGAGCGCATGGGCTGGCTGCCGTCGGCGCCCCAGCTCAAGCAGAACCCGCTGACGATCGCCGCCAGGGCCGCCGCCGTGGGGCTGGAGCCGAAGGACTACGTCGCCCAGGCGCTGTCGTCCGGCGAGCTGGAGCTCGCCTGCCATGATCCGGACAACCCGGCCAACTGGCCGCGCAACATGTTCGTGTGGCGCTCCAACATCCTCGGCTCGTCCGGCAAGGGGCACGAGTACTTCCTGAAGCACCTGCTCGGCACCCGTCACGGCGTGATGGGCAAGGACCTGGGGCCGGAGGGCGCCGTGCGCAACCGCGAGGTCGCCTGGCACGAGACGGCGCCGGAAGGGAAGCTGGACCTGCTGGTGACGCTGGACTTTAGAATGTCCACCACCTGCGTCTACTCGGACATCGTGCTGCCGACGGCCACCTGGTACGAGAAGAACGACCTCAACACCTCGGACATGCATCCCTTCATCCATCCGCTGTCGGCGGCGGTGGACCCGGCCTGGGAGGCGCGCTCCGACTGGGAGATCTACAAGGGCCTCGCCCGGACCTTCTCCGAGGTGGCGCCGGAGGTGCTGGGCGTCGAGACGGATGTGGTGCTGACCCCGATCCAGCACGACACGCCGGGCGAGATCGCCCAGGCCTTCGACGTGAAGGACTGGAAGCTCGGAGAGGCCGAGGCGATCCCGGGCCGGACGATGCCCGCGGTCGCCGTGGTCGAACGCGACTATCCCAACCTCTATGCCCGCTTTACCGCGCTCGGCCCGCTGATGACGACGCTGGGCAATGGCGGCAAGGGCATCGGCTGGAAGACAGGGCACGAGGTCGACGCGCTGGCCGCCCTGAACGGCGCGCATGCGGCCGGGCCGGCCGAGGGCCTGCCGCGGATCGAGACCGATATCGATGCCGCCGAGGTGATCCTGATGCTGGCGCCGGAGACCAATGGCGAGGTGGCGGTCAAGGCGTGGGGCGCCCTGTCGAAGGCGACCGGCCGGGAACATGCCCATCTCGCGCTGCCGAAGGAGGACGAGAAGATCCGGTTCCGGGACATCCAGGCCCAGCCGCGCAAGATCATCTCCTCGCCGACCTGGTCGGGCATCGAGAGCGAGTCGGTCTGCTACAGCGCCGGCTACACCAATGTGCACGAGCTGATCCCCTGGCGGACGCTGACCGGCCGGCAGCAGCTCTACCAGGACCATCTCTGGATGCGGGCTTTCGGCGAAGGCCTCGTCACCTGGAAGCCGCCCATCGACCTGAAGACGATCCGCTCGGTCAAGGACCGGCGCCCGAACGGGAACCGCGAGATCGTCCTCAACTTCATCACGCCGCACCAGAAGTGGGGCATCCACTCGACCTACAGCGACAACCTGCTGATGCTGACGCTCAACCGCGGCGGCCCTGTGGTGTGGATCTCCGAGCACGACGCCGCCACCGCCGGCATCGTCGACAACGACTGGGTGGAGGTCTTCAACGTCAACGGCGCGCTCACCGCCCGTGCGGTTGTCTCCCAGCGCGTCAAAGACGGCATGATGCTGATGTATCACGCCCAGGAAAAGATCGTGAACACGCCGGGCTCGGAGCTCACCGGCAACCGCGGCGGTATCCACAACTCGGTGACCCGCACGGTCCTCAAACCCACTCACATGATCGGCGGCTACGCCCAGCAGTCCTACGGCTTCAACTACTACGGCACCGTGGGCTCCAACCGCGACGAATTCGTCGTCCTGCGCAAGATGGCGAAGGTGGACTGGCTCGAAGACGCGCTGACGACGGAGGCCGCAGAATGAAGATCCGTGCCCAGATCGCGATGGTGCTGAACCTCGACAAGTGCATCGGCTGCCACACCTGTTCGGTCACCTGCAAGAACGTGTGGACCAATCGCGAAGGCGTCGAATACGCCTGGTTCAACAACGTGGAGACCAAGCCGGGCGTCGGTTACCCCCGGGAATGGGAAAACCAGGAGAAGTGGAACGGCGGGTGGCGGCGTCGGCGTGATGGCCGGATCGAGCCGAAGATGGGCGCCAAATGGCGGATCCTCGCCAACATCTTCGCCAATCCGGACCTGCCGGAGATCGACGACTACTACGAGCCATTCACCTTCGACTACGAGCACCTGCACACGGTGAAGGAATCGAAGGCCTTCCCGACCGCGCGCCCGCGCTCGGCCATCACCGGCGAACGCATGGAGAAGATCGTGTGGGGGCCGAACTGGGAGGAGATCCTCGGCGGCGAGTTCGAGAAGCGCTCGAAGGACGTGAACTTCGAAGGCGTCGAGAAAGAGATCTACGGCCAGTTCGAGAACACCTTCATGATGTACCTGCCGCGGCTGTGCGAGCACTGCCTCAACCCGGCCTGCGTCGCCGTCTGTCCGTCGGGCGCGATCTACAAGCGCGAGGAGGACGGCATCGTCCTGATCGACCAGGACAAGTGCCGCGGCTGGCGCATGTGCGTCTCCGGCTGCCCCTACAAGAAGATCTATTACAACTGGTCTTCGGGAAAGTCGGAGAAGTGCATCTTCTGCTTCCCCCGCATCGAGGCCGGCCAACCGACCGTGTGCTCGGAGACCTGCGTCGGGCGCATCCGCTATCTCGGCGTGGTGCTCTATGACGCCGACCGGATCGAGGCGGCGGCCAGCGCGCCGGACGAGAAGGACCTCTACAAGGCGCAGCTTGAGCTGTTCCTCGACCCGAACAACCCGGCGGTGATCGCCCAGGCCCGCGCCGACGGCGTGCCGGAGGCCTGGCTCGAGGCCGCGAAGCGCTCGCCGGTCTGGAAGATGGCGATGGAGTGGAAGATCGCCTTCCCGCTCCACCCCGAATACCGCACCCTGCCGATGGTCTGGTACGTGCCGCCACTGTCGCCGATCCAGTCGGCCGCCGCGGCCGGGAAGATCGGCGCCGACGGCGAGATGCCGGATGTCCGCTCGCTGCGCATCCCGCTCCGCTACCTCGCCAACCTGCTGACCGCCGGCGACGAGGAGCCCGTGGCCCTGGCGCTGGAGCGGATGCTCGCGATGCGCGGCTACATGCGGGCGAAGACGGTCGACGGTCGTCTGGACGAGCGCATCGCCGCCCGGGTCGGCCTCACCGGGGCGGCCATCGAGGAGATGTACCAGGTGATGGCGATCGCCAATTACGAGGATCGCTTCGTCATCCCCACGGCGCATCGCGAATGGAGCGAGGACGCATATGACCTGCGCGGCTCCTGCGGCTTCTCCTTCGGCAACGGCTGCTCCGGCGGCACGTCGGAGGTCGACCTGTTCGGCGCCAGACGGACGAAGAAGGCCTCCAACCCGATGGAGATCGCGTGATGGCCGGCCCGGTTGCGACCAAGACGTTCAAGGCCCTCTCGGTCCTGCTGGCCTATCCGACGGCGGAGCTGGCCGCGGCAGCACCCGAAATTGGTGCGGCGATCGCCTCGGAGGGGGTGGTGGCCGCCGAGGCCGGCGCCGGCCTCGCGGCGCTGCTGGCCGAGCTCGAAACGGCCGACCTCTACGACCTGCAGGAGCGGTACGTCGGCCTCTTCGACCGGACGCGCAAGCTGTCGCTGCACCTGTTCGAGCATGTCCACGGCGAAAGCCGGGATCGGGGCCAGGCCTTGGTCGACCTCGCCGCGCTCTACGAGAAGGGCGGACTGGCCCCGGCGACGAACGAGTTGCCGGACCACCTGCCGCTGTTCCTCGAATACCTGGCGACACGGCCGCTCGACGAGGCGCGGGCTTTGCTCGGGGACACGGGCCATATCCTCGCCGCGCTTAGAGAGCGTCTCGAAAAGCGCGAGACGCCGTATGCGGCGGTGTTCTCGGCGCTTTTGTCCATCGCCTCCGGGCCGGCCACTGCCATCGACGACAAGAGTCCGGATCCGGCCGGAACCAATGACCTCGCCGCGCTCGATGCGGCGTGGGAGGAGGCGGCGGTCACCTTCGGACCGGGCGCCTCGGACGGCTGCCCGGCGGAACGGCTCGGCACCCGCCTGCGCGCGGCCCAGCGCGACATGCGTGCGACCACGGCGTGAAGGAGGAGACGATGTCCGCTACGATCAACGCCGCGCTGTTCGGCTGGTATCCCTATCTCTGCCTCACAGTCTTCCTGGTCGGCAGCCTGCTCCGTTTCGACCGGGAGCAGTACACCTGGAAGTCCGGCTCCTCGCAGCTGCTGCGCCGCCGGCAGCTGCGGCTGGGATCGAACCTCTTCCATGTGGGCATCCTCGTGATCTTCGCCGGCCACACGGTGGGCCTGCTGACTCCGATCTCGGTGTTCGACGCGCTCGGGGTCAGCCACTCCTTCAAGCAGGGCCTCGCGATCGTCGTCGGCGGCGTCGCGGGCATCGCCTGTTTTGCCGGCATCACGCTGCTCGCCCATCGCCGCCTCTTCGATCCGCGCATTAGGGCCACCTCGAGCTTCGGCGACACGGCGATCCTGCTGATCCTGTGGGCCCAGCTGACGCTCGGCCTGTCCACCATCTTCATCTCGCTCGGCCATATGGACGGTCACGAGATGGTGAAGCTCATGAACTGGGCCCAGGGCATCCTGACGCTACAGCCGGCGGCGGCCGCCTTCGTCGCGGACGTGCACCCGGTCTTCAAGGCGCATCTGCTGCTCGGGATGACCATCTTCCTCGTGTTCCCGTTCACGCGGCTCGTCCATGTCTGGAGCGCGCCCGTCTGGTATCTCGGCCGGCCCGGCTACCAGGTGGTTCGAACCCGCTTCGCGCGACGCCCCCGCGACGCGGCGACGCCGGCCGGATATCGACCGGTGCCTGCGCGGCCGCTGCCGGCCCCCGCCGTCCGCAGGCCCGCGGAGTGACTCCGATGCAGACACCGATCCGCGATCACTCCTTGGTGGCCGGTGCCGACGGACCGATGCCGACGCCGTCCCTGGCAAAGTTGGCACCGATGCCGACGGTGACCGTCAACGGCGTCGCCATCTCTCGAAAAGCCATCGCCGCCGAGGTGCAGAACTTCCCGGGCCCCGATCCTCGCGGGAGCTGGGAGGCGGCGGCCCAGGCGCTCGCCATCCGCGAGCTGCTCCTCCAGGAGGCGTGGCGGCTGGAGATCCCGGTCGAACAGCGGCGGGACGAGACCGGCCGCCTGGAAACCGGGGAGGATGCGCTGGTGCGCGCCCTCATCGAGCGCGAGATCCGGACGCCCGAGCCGGACGAGCAAGCTCTCCGCCGTGTCTACGAGACCCATCGGAAGAGGTTCATTTCACCCACGCTTTACGAGGCGGATCACATCCTCATCGCCGCGCGCCGTGACGATGCCCTGGGCATCGCCGCCGCCCGCGGGAAAGCGGCCGCCCTTGTCGCCGTCCTCGCCGTGGTGCCGGAGCGCTTCGCCGCCCTTGCGCGGGAGAATTCCGACTGCCCATCCGCCGCCCTCGACGGCAGCCTCGGCCAGATCGGCCCCGGGGACACCACTCCGCCCTTCGAGGAGGCGCTCGCACGCCTCGAGCCGGGCGAGATCTCCGATCCGGTCGAGACACGATACGGGATCCACCTCATCCGGCTGAACCGGCGGATCGACGGACGGCAGCTTCCCTTCGAGGTCGTTCGGGACAGGATCGCCGCCTATCTCACCGACCGCGTCCGCCAACAGGCGCAGGCGCAATACGTGGCGCTGCTGGTAGGCCGGGCCGACATCCGCGGCATCGGCCTCGCCGCCGCCGCATCTCCCCTGGTCCAGTAGGAGGCCGCCATGCTGGGCGCCCTGATCGCGTCTCTCGATGATCCAGCCGTCGCCTCCGGGCTCGTCGCGGCCCTTGACGATCCGTCCCTGGCCGCGCGGGTGGCGGCGGCGGCTGCCGCTTCGGGCCGCGCGCCGGCCGAGATCGTGGCGGCAACCGTGCGCGGCTTCCTCGACACCGCCTCGGACGACCACTGGGTGCAACTCGTCGGGATCATGAACCGGGCAGCGGATCCCGGCCTCGCGACGCTCCGCGCCATCCTGTCGAAGGCGCTGCCGGAGGCCGGGGCATGGGCGCTGCGGACCGGGGTCGGCCAAGCTCACGGAGCGCATGCCCCATGATCCGCTCAGCCAAAGCAAGGCGGACATGGCGGGGTCCGGTCCTGTTGAGCTGCGGCTTCCGTCCATTCTTCCTCGGCGCCGCAGCCTGGGCCGCCATCGGCATCGCCCTCTGGATGCCGTTCTATGTCGGAGAGATCGAGATCCCCACGGCCCTTGCCCCGGTGAGCTGGCATGCCCATGAGATGATCTATGGCTACGGTTCCGCGGTTGTGGCCGGCTTCCTCCTGACCGCAATTCCGAACTGGACTGGTCGTCTCCCGGTTGCGGGCTGGCCGCTCGCCGCCCTGGCGGCGCTGTGGGCCGCCGGGCGGATCGCCGTTCTGGCCTCCGCGATGATCGGCTGGCGAGCGGCGGCCGTGATCGATGTCGCGTTCCTTGCCGTCTTCGCCGCTGTCGCAGTCCGCGAGGTGGTCGCTGGCCGGAACCGGCGGAACCTGAAGGTGGTGGCCCTGTTGCTCGGACTCGCCGGTGCAAACGCGGCCTTCCATGTCGAGGCCGCCACGGCCGGCGCGGCCGTGGTCTCCACCCGCGTCGGCCTCGCCCTGATCGTCTTCATGATCCTCCTGATCGGCGGGCGCGTCGTTCCCAGCTTCACCAGCAACTGGCTCGCGAAGAGAGGAGAGGAGGCCCTGCCGGCGCCGTTCGGGCGGGCGGACGGCGCGGTGATGGCGCTGTCGGCCACAGCACTCGGCCTGTGGGTCGTGGACCCGGGGCAGGGGGTGGCCGGGGCCACCCTCCTGCTCGCGGCCGCCGGCAACGCCTGGCGGCTGTCTCGCTGGCGCGGCTGGAGCACCCGATCGGATCGGCTGGTGCTCGTGCTCCATGCAGGGTTTCTCTTTGCGGTCCTCGGCTTCGTGTTCGCGGGAGCGGGCTCTCTATGGCCGGACCTCGTCCCATCCGCGGCCGGTATCCATGTCTGGGCGGTCGGGGCGATTGGCACCATGACCCTTGCCATCATGACCCGTGCCTCGCTTGGCCACACCGGACGGGCACTCAGGGCGTCGGGCTTGACGCAGCTCCTCTACTCGGCTGTGGCCGTGGCAGCCGCCGCGCGTGGCGCCATGATCTTCCTGCCCGGAGCGGCGCTACCCTTGATGTCGATCGCGGGGGCCGCGTGGATCGCCGCGTTTGGCGGGTTTGTCGCCGCATACGGACCGATGCTTTTGGAGTGGCCCCGTCGTTCCGCTCCATGAGGTCCCTTCCGACAAAGTCAGGAGGCCGGCGCGCCGCACCTTGAAAGGCTGGGGCTCGAGCATCGACCGGCTCGGGCCTGTCGCGGCCAGCGGCTTGGATCCGGGCATGATCCGGCCGGGATTTCAGCCGCAGGCGATCGAAGAGCCTTCGGATTCGGCCGGGGCCAGTCCTTTCCGATCGCCGTGCGCCAGAATGCGTGAGCGTCGTTGGCGGCGCGTCCCCGCCATCTTCGTTATACCCCCTCGACATTGATCCGAAGTCTCACCCCGAGAAGGCGGGCTTCCTGCGTTCTGCGGACCATTCACGAATGCAACCGAGCCTGCTCTGAGGCGCTGATCCCAACGCTCGACCATGACAGCTATCACGCGTTGGGGCTCCGTTGCCGACGCCTTTGGCGAGCAGGGAAGGGCGTCGTGCGAGGCGTGGTCCTCACCGTACGTCTGAGCACACTGGCGGATGATCGACCAATTCCTCAGCACGACTGTCCCAGTCTCGCGCGGCGAGGATGTGCAGCGGAGGCGGCGCCGGCTGGTAGCTGGAACGCTCTTGAGCCTCAACGGCCGAATTCAAAAGAGCCCTTGTTCACGCCGCCTCAAA
>NZ_JASATH010000042.1:0-46793 GCF_038440215.1 Inquilinus sp. OTU3971
GCGCCGCCGGCCTCGCGGCCTCCACGCGGCCGCCCACACCCCCCCCCCCCTCGACCAGGCGCTGCGGGCGGCAACGGGGACGTAACGATCGTCGGCGCGTAGGTTGGGTTCGCTACCGCGAACCCAACCTTGCTACGCGGCAGAGGCAGCTCCTTCCAGCAGCCGGCGTTCGCGGGTGAAGATTTCCGCGATCGCGTCCATCGCCAGCCGCATCCGGGGGGAGCGGCGGAGGTCCTCATGGATGCCGATCCAGATCTCGCGGCTGCCGACGCCGTCGCGGTCGGCCTCGACGCAGGTCAGGCCGGCATCGGCCTCGCCGACGAAACAGGGCAAGGCGGCGATGCCGATGCCGGCGCGGGTCGCGGTGAGCAGCGTCGTCATGTCGTTGCTGCGCAGCACCAGCGGCCGCGGCCCGGCGAAGCCCAGCATCCAGCGATGCTGCGGCAGCTCGCCCGAGGACTCGTCGTCGCCCAGGAACACCCAGTCCTCCGGCTGCCGGCCCGCCAGATAGGACGGCGCGGCGTAGAGGCCGAAGGCCATGGTGCCGACCCGGCGGGCCACGGCGCCATGCTCGGTCGGCCGCGACAGGCGCAGCACGATGTCGGCCTCGCGCTGGCCCAGCAGCGCCGCCCGCTTTTCGCCGACCAGGGTCAGCACGATGCCGGGATGGGCGGCCAGGAACGGCCCCAGCCGCGGCGCCACGAAGTGGTTGGCGAGGAAGGGCGGGGCCGAGACCGTGACCGGACCGGCGACGCCGGTGCCGCCGGCGGCCCGGCGGGCGAAGGCCAGCGCCTCCTCCTCCAGCCTGGTCGCGTCGTCGACCAGGCGCTCGCCCTCGGCGGTCAGGCGCCAGCCGCGCGGCAGCCGGTCGAACAGCCGCGTATCCAGCGCCGCCTCCAGCGCGTCGACCCGGCGGGCGACGGTGGTGTGCTCGACGCCCAGTCGGCGCGAGGCGGCGGCCAGCGATCCGGCCCGAGCCAAAGCGAGGAAGTAGCGGACGTCACCCCATTCCATCCGTGCAATCTTGCACGGATCTCGTGCGAATTCCCGGAATTCCGAACGAATTTTCCCGGCCCCATCTTCGGCCGGTCGCAATCCGAGGAGGCCGCATGTCCACCACCCGCGCCATCCGCCTGCACGCCACCGGCGGGCCCGAGGTGCTGTCGCTCGACACCGTCGTCCTGGCCGAGCCCGGCCCCGGTGAGATCCTGGTCCGGCAGAGCTTCGCCGGCGTCAACTTCGTCGACATCTATCACCGCACCGGGCTGTACGGTCAGCCGGCCCTGCCGGCCGGGCTGGGCGTCGAGGGCGCCGGCACGGTCGAGCGGGTCGGGCCGGGCGTGAGCGGTCTCCGCGAAGGCGACCGCATCGCCTATGCCGGGCTACCCGCCGGCAGCTACGCCGAACGCCGCCTGCTGCCGGCCGACCGCGCCATCCGCCTGCCCGACGCGATCGGCTTCGACGTCGCCGCCGCGGTGCTGGTGCGCGGCCTGACCGCCCATATGCTGTTCGAGCGGGTGCGGCCGCTGCGCCCCGGCGACACGGTGCTGATCCAGGCCGCGGCCGGCGGCGTGGGCGTGATCGCGACGCAATGGGCCAAGCGGCGCGGTGCCACCGTGATCGGCACGGTCGGCGATGCCCGCAAGGCGGAGGTGGCGAAGGCGCATGGCGTCGACCACGTGATCCTCTACCGCGAGACCGATTTCGTCGCCGCGGTGCGCGAGGCCACCGGCGGGCGCGGCGCCGACATGGCGATCGACGGCGTCGGCGGCGACACGCTGCTCAGGACCTTCGACGCCATGGCGCCCTATGGCCTGGTCGCCAGCCTCGGCCAGGTGGGCGGCAGCCTGCCGAAGATCGATGTCGGCGAGCTCGGGCCGGCGCGGTCGATCGCGCTCGCCCGGCCCAGCGTGCTGCGCCACTACCTGCCCGACCCGGCGATCTATCCCTGCGCCGCGACCGAGGTGCTGGCCGAGGTCGATGCCGGGCTGCGGCCGCTGATCGGCGCCGTCCACCCGCTGGCCGAGGCGGCCGAGGCGCACCGGGCACTGGAGGCCGGCCGCACCAGCGGGTCGGTGCTGCTGGAGGTCTAGCCGAACCCGTATAGCCGCGCCGGGTTGGCGGCGAGGACGGCGTCGCGCTGGACGGGGTCGGGCACCCAGTCGGCCAGCAGGTCGAGCAGGTCGCCGACATTCGGCATCGCCCCGGGATGGGCGACATGCGGCCAGTCGCTGCCCCACACCATCCGGTCCGGCGCGGCCTCGACCAGGGCGCGGGCGAAGGGGATGGTGTCGGCATAGGGCGGGCCGGCCGTCGAGACGCGGAAGGCGCCGGACAGCTTGACCCAGCCCCTGCCCCGGCGCAGCAGGCCGAGCAGCGCCTGGAAGCCGGGATGGTCGATGCCGGCCGAGACTGGCATGTGGCCCATATGGTCGATGACGAAGGGCACCGGCAGCCGCTCCAGCCGCGACGCCAGCTCCGGCAGCGTCCGGGCGTCGAGCAGGAACTGCAGGTGCCAGCCGAGCTCGCGGCAGCGGTCGCCAAGGCGCTCCAGCTGGTCGAAGCCGACGCCGCCGCCGAACAGCACGTTGAGGCGCAGACCGACCACGCCGGCCTCCTTCAGCCGGGCCAGCTCGGCGTCCGGCGCGTCGGCCCCGACCACGGCGATGCCGCGCAGCCGGCCGCGATTAGCCGCCAGCGTCTTGACCATCAGCCGGTTGTCGGTGCCGTGCACGCTGACCTGGATCAGCACGCCACGGCCCATGCCGACGGCGTCGAGCATGCCGAGATAGGCGGCCGGCGGCGCCTCGGGCGGGGTGTAGCTGCGGCTGGCGACCAGGGAATAGCCGGGCAGCCCACCGATGACATGGGCGTGGGTGTCGCAGGCCCCATCCGGCAGCAGGACCCGGCGCGGCGGCCGCGGCGCCGGGTCGGGGCCCTGGCACAGCGGCGCGGTGGGCAGCGGCTCAGCCATCGGCATGCAGCGTCTTTCCCTTGGTCTCGGGCAGGGCCATCGCGGCGATGAACAGCAGGGCATAGGCGCCGATGGCGAAGATCGCGATCGCCCGGCCCAGCGGCATGCCGGCGCTGAGAGCGCCGACCAGCATCGGGAACAGGGCGCCGACGCCGCGGCCGAAGTTGTAGGCGAAGCCCTGGCCCGAGCCGCGCACCCGGGTCGGGAACAGTTCGGTCAGGAAGGCGCCGACGCCGCTGAAATAGCCGGAGCCGAAGAAGCCGAGCGGGAAGCCCAGCATCAGCACCACCTCGTTGCTCAGGTTGAGGCTGGTATAGGCGAACACCATGATGATGGCGCAGGCCGAGAACACGAAGAACAGCATCTTCCGCCCGATCCGGTCGGCGAGATAGGCGCCGACCAGATAGCCGGTGAACGACCCGGCGATGACCACGGCGAGGTAGCCGCTGCTGCCGATGTCGGACAGGCCCTGGCCCTTGAGGTAGCTCGGCAGCCAGGTGGTGATGGCGTAGTAGCCGCCCTGGGCGCCGGTGGTCAGCAGCGAGGTCAGGATGGTGATCTTCAAGACCGGGCCGGAGAAGATCTCCAAGAGCCCGGGCCGGTCGCCGGTCTCGGCGATCCGGCGCTGCGTCTCGGCGAACACCGGCGGCTCGTCGACGAAGCGGCGCAGGAAGAACACCAGGATCGCCGGCACGATGCCGATGAAGAACAGGTAGCGCCAGGCGACGGACGGGTCGAAGGCCAGGAACAGGATGGTCTTGACGATCAGCGCGATCGCCCAGCCGATGGCCCAGCCCGACTGCACCGTGCCGACCGCCTTGCCGCGATGCTCGGCCCGGATCACCTCGCCCATCAGCACCGCGCCGGCCGCCCATTCGCCACCGAAGCCGAAGCCCATCAGGGCGCGGGCGATCAAGAGCTGCTCGAAGCTCTGGGCGAAGCCGCTGAGGAAGGTGAAGACCGAGAACCACAGGATGGTCAGCTGCAGCGTCCGCACCCGGCCGATGCGGTCGGCCAGCAGGCCCGCGGCCCAGCCGCCGACGGCGGAGCACAGCAGCGTCACCGTGGCGATCTGGCCGGCCTGGGCGTTGGTCAGGCTCCACAGCGCGATGATGGTCGGGATCACGAAGCTGTAGATCTGGACGTCCATCGCATCCAGGCCCCAGCCGGCGAAGCAGGCCCAGAAGGTCCGCCGCTCCGGCGGCGACATCTCCTGGAACCAGTCGGTCGGGCTGGTGTCGATCGTCTCGGTCGTCATGCTGCCCCTCGTGGTTGCCCGGCGCGCCCCCCGGCACGCCGACGATGTCGGCGCTCAGGCTTCTGCGTCGCCCTGGCGCTCCGGCGCCGCCTCGGCGAAGGCCGGCAGCGCCACCGCCCGCTCCTCGATCCCGAGCAGCGTCGGATAGGGGTTGAGGTCGCAGTCGAAGCGGCGGGCGTTGTAGAGCTGCGGGATCAGGCAGCAATCGGCGATGGTCGGCATCGCGCCATGGCAGAAGGCGCCGGTCTCCGGCGACCGCGACAGCTGGGTCTCCAGCGCGCCGAACCCCTCGGCCACCCAATGCCGGTACCACGCCTCGATCGCCGCCTCGTCATGGCCGAGCGGCGAGCGCAGGTAGCGCAGCACGCGCAGATTGTTGACCGGATGGATCTCGCAGGCGATCGACAGCGCGATCGACCGCACCCGGGCGCGGCCCGCCGGGTCCGGCGGCAGCAGCGGCGGCGCGGGATGCGTCTCCTCCAGATACTCGATGATCGCCAGCGACTGGGTGATCACCGCCCCCTCGCCTTCCAGGGCCGGCACCAGCTTCTGCGGGTTCAGCGAGCGGTAAGGCTCGGCCGCCTGCTCGCCCCGGCGCAGATGGTGGAACACCGAATCATAGTCGAGCCCCTTCAACGCCATGGCGATGCGGACCCGATAGGCGGCCGAGGAGCGATAATAGGTGTGCAGCTTCATGGCTTGGGTCAGCTTTCCCCGCGTGCTACCAGCGAATCCACATAGCCCGAAGCGGAGCCTGTTGCCATGTCCTCGTCACACTCGACCTCGGGGCGCCCCACCGTCGTCTTCGACATCGGTGCCGTGCTGCTCGAGTGGAATCCGCGGCATCTCTATCGCAAGCTGTTCACGGACGAGGCGGCGATGGAAGCATTCCTGGCCGAAGTCTGCACCCATGACTGGAATCTGTCGATGGATGGCGGCACGCCCTTCGCCGAGGCGATCGCCGCCAAGGTCGCCGAGTTCCCGCATCACGAACCCCTGATCCGCGCCTTCGACGAGCGCTGGGAGGAGATGGTGCCGCATGTCATCGAGGGCACGGTCGAGATCCTGAAAGGGCTGAAGGAGCGCGGTGACAAGGTCTACGCCATCACCAACTTCTCGGCCGAGAAATTCGCGCTGGCCCTGACCAAATGGCCGTTCCTGGGCTGGTTCGACGGCGTCATCGTCTCGGCCCACGAGAAGCTGCTGAAGCCGGATGCGCGGATCTACCGGCTGCTGGAGACCCGCTTCGGCCTCACCCTCGCCGACTGCATCTTCATCGACGACAACCCGGACAACGTCGTCGGCGCCCGCGCCGTCGGCATGCGCGCGATCCGCTTCGAGTCGCCGGAGCAGGCGCGGTGGGAGCTGACCGAGATGGGGGCGCTGTAGGGCGGCAGGGTCCAACCGCTTACACAAACACATAAAGACATGTTTATGTCTTGCTGAGAGTTTGGTATCGTGGCTCTCATGTGTGGTGCTGAGCGGGAGGCCTGAGGGTCGTGGAGCGTCTGCTGCAGGGGCTGAAAGCGGCGGCCGAGCCGACACGGCTTCGGATCCTGATGCTGTGCGCCCATGGTGACCTGTCGGTCACCGACCTGACGCAGATCCTGGGCCAGAGCCAGCCGCGCGTGTCGCGCCACCTCAAGCTGCTGGCCGAGGCCGGGCTGCTGGACCGCTTCCGCGAGGGCACATTCGCCTTCTTCCGGCTGGCCGAGACCGGCGCCGTGGCCGAGCTGGCGCGCAGCCTGGTCGACCTGATCCCCGACGCCGACGCCACGGTCGGGCTGGACCTCGAGCGGCTGGAGGCGGTGAAGCGCCAGCGCGCCGAGATGGCCGCCGGCTATTTCCGCGACAACGCCTCGCATTGGGACGACATCCGCACCCTGCATATCGCCGACAGCGCGGTCGAGCAGGCGATCCTCGACCTGCTGCCGCCCGGCGAGATCGGCGACCTGCTCGACCTCGGCACCGGCAGCGGCCGGATGCTGATCCTGCTGGGCGAACGGGTGCGCCGCGCCGTCGGCATCGACCTGTCGCGCGAGATGCTGTCGGTGGCCCGCGCCAATATCGAGCGCGCCGGGCTGCAGCGCCATTGCCAGGTGCGCCAGGGCGACCTGTACCAGCTGCCGTTGCCCGGCGAATCCTTCGATGTCGCGCTGGTCCACCACGTGCTGCACCACCTCGAGGATCCGGCCGCGGCGATCGCCGAGGCGGCGCGCGTGCTGCGCCCCGGCGGCCGGCTGATCGTCGCCGATTTCGCGCCGCACGACGTCGAGAACCTGCGCAGCGAGCACGCCCATCGCTGGCTCGGCTTCCCCGACGACATCTTTGCCCGCTGGCTGCAGCGGGCCGGTTTCGATGCCGAACCGCCGGTGCATCTGCCCGGCGCCCCCCTGACTGTCACCATCTGGCCCGCCAGGCGGGCGGCGCAACGGAAGGCCGCAGCATGACGACCCACCTGCCCCACGCGAATGCCCCCCATTCGAGTGCAGCAACCGAAGCCGGCCGCCGCGATCCGATCGTCAGCTTCGAGTTCTCTCCGCCGAGGACCGAGGCGGCGGAGGCGACACTGATGGAGACGGTGACGCGGCTGGCGCCGCTGGCGCCGGACTTCGTCTCGGTCACCTACGGCGCCGGCGGGTCGACCCGCGAGCGCACCTTCGGCATCGTCACCAAGATCCAGGACGAAAGCGGCCTGCCCGCCGCCTCGCACCTGACCTGCGTCGGCGCCTCGCGCGAGGAAATCGACGACCTCGCCCGCGCCCTGTGGGCCGCCGGCATCCGCCGCATCGTGGCGCTGCGTGGCGACCCACCCCGCGGTACCGCCTCCTACGAGGTGCGGCCGGACGGCTATGCCTATGCCGCCGACCTGGTGGCCGGGCTGCGCCGCATCGCCCCCTTCGACATCTCGGTCGCGGCCTATCCGGAGACGCATCCGGAGGCGCCGTCGCCGGAGTTCGATCTGGACAACCTGAAGCGCAAGGCCGATGCCGGCGCCGACCGGGCCCTGACCCAGTTCTTCTTCGACACCGAGGCCTTCCTGCGCTTTCGCGACCGCGCCGCCGCTTCCGGCATCCGCCTGCCGATCGTGCCCGGCATCCTGCCGATCACCAACTTCGCCCGGACCAAGGAGTTCGCGCAGGCCTGCAGCGCCAGCATACCGGACTGGCTGGAGATGCTGTTCGAGGGGCTGGACGAGACCCCGGACACGCGCCAGCTGGTCGCCGCCTCGGTCGCGGTCGAGCAGTGCCGCCTGCTGCAGACCCACGGGGTGGAGGAGTTCCACTTCTACACCCTGAACCGGGCCGAGCTGACCCTGGCGATCTGCCGCTTCCTCGGCATCCGCCCCCGCCGCGCCGAGGCCTGCGCCGCCTGAGAGGTCCTCGCCATGGCCAATGAGCGGAACCCGCTCTCCGACGCCGACCGGCCGGAAGCCCTGGCGCAGCGCGTCTACCGCCGGCACACCGGGGCGCTGGCCGGGCTGGGCTTGGCCGACACCTTCGACTACATCTGGCGCAACAATGTCTGGGGCGCCGAGGAATCGCGCTCGGGCCTCGGCTCCGGCCTGGACGGCACCGCCCGGCTGCGTGACGCGATCCCGGCCCTGCTGCGCGAGCTCGGCGCCACCTCGCTGCTCGACCTGCCATGCGGCGATTTCGGCTGGATGAGCCGCGTCGACCTCGAAGGCATTTCCTACACCGGCGGCGACATCGTCGCCGACCTGGTCGCCAAGAACATCGTGCGCTACGGCGAGACCGGCCGGCGCCGCTTCCTGCGCCTGGACCTGACCCGCGACCCGCTGCCGAAGGCCGATGTCGTGCTATGCCGCGACTGCCTGGTGCATCTCTCGGCCGAGAGCATCACTGCGGCCTTCGCCAATCTCCGCCGCTCCGGCTCGACCTGGCTGGTGCATCTCTCGGCCGAGAGCATCACTGCGGCCTTCGCCAATCTCCGCCGCTCCGGCTCGACCTGGCTGCTGACCACCACCTTCCTGGAGCTGCAGGGCAACCGCGTCATCGCCGACGGCGACTGGCGGCCGCTGAACCTGCAGCGCCCGCCCTTCGGCCTGCCGGCGCCGCACCGCGTCATCGTCGAGGGCTGCACCGAGGAGGGCGGCGCCTATCGCGACAAGGCGCTGGGCCTGTGGCGGATCGCCGAGCTGCCGGATCTCGCCTGAGCGGACTGGTCGAGCCCGAACGTGGAATGGATGATTGCGTTCGGATGTGCGCGATAACCTTCACGACGCGGCGCTGATCAATTCCTCGCTTTTCGCCCAAAGCTGCCTGGCCTTGTCGGCGTCGAGCGCATACGACCTTACGCCGTCGGCAAACGGGTTGGGCATGTCATTGATCGGCGCGACCGCGCAGTCTTCGAGATAGCGTCCGCCGATCTCGTCCTTGTTGGCCACGACTGCGGCCCAGACCGACGTAGCCGCCGCCTGCGGGATTTCCTTCAGCTCTGCCGGCGGAAGACCCGCTTCGGCGCGCGCTTTGCCGACAATCTCGAACAGGCTCTGCAGGTCATCCTGCGAGAGATGGCGGGGGAGACCGGTGATGCTGTTCCCGGGCATCACCGACGCAGCCCGGAGGCCGCGATCGCGATGCCGCCTGTCGAATTCCGCTGCGAAGAGAGAGTTGGCCGTCTTCGATCGGCCATAGGCGGCCCATGGGTCATATGCCTTTCGCTCGAAATTCGGATCGTCCAGGTCGACATCGGCGACGCGATGAGCCTGGGACGACAGCACCACCACGCGCCGGTTATCGGCGAGCAGCGGCTCGATCCGATTGATCAAAGCGAAATGACCGAGATGGTTGGTTCCGAACTGGACTTCGAAGCCGTCAACCGTCCGGCCGAACGGAGTTGCCATGACGCCGGCATTGGCGATGATGGAATCGAACGGCCGGCCGTCAGCCAGCAGCTTGTCCGCGCAGGCGCGAACGCTCTGCAAGGATGCCAGATCGAGCTCGATCAACGCCAGGCTGCCACCCCCTTGCGACGCGGCCTCACGGACCGGTGCCATGGCCGGCTCGGCCTTGGCGGGGTCCCTGACCGCGCCGACGACGTTGGCGCCGTGAGAGACCAGTGATCGGGCGGTTTCAAGCCCAATGCCCGACGATGCACCCGTAACGAGAAATCGCTTTCCCTTGAGATCAACGCCGGAAAGCACCTGGTCGGCGGTCGACTTTGCACCGAACGTCCCGGTCATCTCTTTTCCTTCAATTGCGTGTGCAGGAGCTTGGACCTTTTCAGTCCTGATCTTCGACGCTCAGACTTGCAGGCCGCCGGCCACGTCGATCACGCCGCCGGTGATGTAGCCGCCGTTCGGCCCCGCCAGAAAACAGACGATGGCCGACACCTCCTCAAGCGTCGCGATCCGACGGATGGGGTGCAGGTCCATGATCGCATCGGGCAGCTTGTCGCGCACCGCTGCCGCCATGTCGGTGGGCATGATGCCGGGCTGGACGATGTTGACCGTGATATTGCGCCCGCCGAGATCGCGGGCGACGCCCTTCGCATATCCGGCGATGGCCGCCTTGGTTCCCGCATAGTCGGCGACGCCGGTGAACGGGATGCGGCTGCCCAGGAGGGAGCCGATGAAGATGATCCGGCCGCCATCCGGCAGCACCGGCGCTGCCGCGCGCGTGGTCGCCACCGCGCCCATGACGTTGATCTGCCACTGACGATCGAGGTTGACCGTGTCGAGATCGGGATCGTCGACCGTCTTGCCCTGCACGGCGATCGCCGCATTGTTGACGAGGATGTCGAGCTTGCCGAAATACGCCACCACGGTGTCGACCAGCGGCCTGGCCGCGGCCATGTCGGCCTGGTCGCTGCGGATCGCGAGAGCCCGGACGCCCTTCGCCTTCAGCCTCTCGACCACAGCTTCGGCCTTCCCGGCCGACGCGACATAGCTGATCGCAACGTCCGCTCCCTGCTCGGCCAGGGCCTCCGCCGCCGCAGCGCCGAGCCCGCGCGAGCCGCCGGTAACGAGAGCGACCTTACCCTTCAACGTGTTGGACATGAGGATCCCTTCTGTGCGCGATCGAGGCGCCGCTCGACCCTAGCGAGCCGCCAGCTCTTTTCGTAACGTCCGTTACTATAACGACTGGTATGAAATCTGGACAGAAGCTGTCAAGCGGTTTAGTAACGTCCATTATGAAAAAAGCTGGGCCGGACTGATGGGGCGCCGTCGCGAATTTGACGTCGAGAAAGCGCTCGACGCCGCGCTATGCGTCTTCTGGCGCAAGGGCTACGAGGGCGCTTCCTACGCTGACCTGACCGAGGCTGCCGGCGTAGAGAGACCCGCCCTCTATTCAGCCTTCGGCAACAAGGAAGCGCTCTTCCGCCAAGCCCTGGCTCGCTATGAGGAGCGATATCTGGGCTACATTCCGGAGGCGCTGCAGCTCCCCACAGCGCGGGAGGTCGCTGCGCACATCCTGTACAACGCAGCCGACCTCAACACGCGCTATCCCGACCATACGGGGTGTTTCGGTATCAATGGGGCCCTGGCGGGATCGGATGAAGCGGAACCTGTGCGGCAGGCGCTGATCGAGTTTCGCGCGGCTGGTCAGGCGCAGCTTCGCGAACGGTTCGAACGGGCGAAGGCCAAAGGTGACTTGCCGGAGACGGCCAGATCCGATGCCCTTGCGGCGTTCGTGATGGCTGTCACTCACGGCATGGCGGTGCAGGCCAAAGCCGGCTTCAGCCGCGAGATGCTGAAGGCCGTTGCCGAGCAGGCGCTGTCCACCTGGCCTACAGGTGGTTCCACGCCTTCCGCAACGTCATCCTAAACCTTGGTGAGAAGGGCGCCGGGCGTCGGGCAGTTCTCGCCGTCGGCGCCAAGCAGTCGTCACGAGAAGTCATCCAAACCGACGCCGTAGAGTTCGAGGACGCCCCAGAGCCACGGGGCTTTGCGGATTCTGCCGGTGGTCGCGCAATTCAAGCCGAATGGCCTCTGGCAACCTTGCGGTCGGATTTGCTGCTCCGCTCTTCCTCCAGCCTCCTGACGCGCTCTCCCAGGCTTTCGACCGCCCTGCCCTGCTCGGCGGCAAGCCTGGCAAGGGCCTCGCGATCGAGCGGCAGGCATTCCTCGTCCTTCTTGCCGACCCAGCGGCCCAATATGCGGGCGAGCAGCCGCGAGAGGTCGTCCATGATGAGGAAGACGGAGGGAACGACGACGAGGCTCAGGACCGTCGAAACCATGATGCCGCCGATGACGGCGATCGCCATCGGGGCGCGGAAGGAGCCCCCTTCGCCGACGCCGAGGGCCGAAGGCAGCATGCCTGCGGACATCGCGATCGAGGTCATGACGATCGGCCGCGTCCGCTTGCGCCCGGCCTCGATGATCGCGACCGTCCGGTCCATGCCGGCACGCACCATCTCGACACCGAAGTCGACGAGCAGGATCGCGTTCTTGCTGACGACGCCCATCAGCATGAGGATGCCGATCAGCACCGGCATCGAGAGCGCGTTCTGGGTCAAAATCAGGCCGGCCGCGACACCGCCGATGGCGAGCGGCAGCGAGAACAGGATGGTGAAGGGCTGCACCACGTCCCTGAAGAGCAGGATCAGGACGGCCAGCACCAGCATCAGGGCCAGGATCATCACATTGGCGAAGCTCTGCTGCACTTCGGCCTGCAGCTCGACATCGCCGCTTTCGAAGAACTGGACGGCCGCAGGAAGGCCGGCCTCGGCCGCAAGCTCCCGGAAGTGTTCGGACGCGGTATCGAGTGCGACGCCGGCCGGCAGGTTCGCGCCGAGCGCAACGACGCGGTGGCGGTCGTAGCGCCTGATCGAACTGGGTCCTTCCGAAGTGTCGATGTCCGCGACGCTGGACAGCGGAACGGTCGATCCGGAGCCGGTCTCGACCTTCAGGTTGCGGATCGCGGCGATGTCGGTGCGGAAGTCGCTGTCGAGCTGCACACGGATCGGGATCAGCCGCCCGTCGAGCGCGATCTTCGTCAACTGCTCATCGATATCGCCGATGGTGGCGACGCGGATGACCTGAGAAACCTGCTCCGGCATGACGCCAAGTCGCGCCATCCGGTCGTCGCGTGGCCGGATCTGCAGTTCCGGCCGGGGCAGGGAACCGTCCGCGCTCACATCGGCGAGCAGCGGATCGCCGCGCAGCTTTGTCTCCAGAAGTGCGACCGCCTTGTCCAAATCCGCTTCGGTGTTGGACAGCAGGTTGAAGGACAGGTCGTGCGTGCCCTCTTCATTGATCTTGAAGATGCGAGCATCGGGGATCGAACGCAGTCGGCCGAGGATGTCCGCTTCGATCTGCGATTGAGGCCTGGTGCGGCCAACCGATGGCGGCCTCGGTATGTAGAGTTCGAACACCCGACTCCAGCCGACCACGGTGTCGACGACCTTGGTGAAGAGCGAATGGTCGAGCGGCTCGAGAAGCACGGTGACGGTGGCGAGCCGCAACTCGAGATCGCCGCGCGGCGAAGCGCCGCCGAGCACCAGGACGTTCCTGACGCCATCGATATCCTTGATCCGGTCATGGATGGCCGTCGTCGTCCGGTCCGTATCCTCAAGCATCGCGCCCGGCGGCAGCTCGACCGCCAGGTTGATGCGCGAGTCGTCCTCCGGCGGTATGAAGCTGCCCGGGATCTGGGCCATGACGTAAACAGAGACGGCCAGGCAGCCGAGGGCGGCGAGCAGTGTCGCATAGCGCCAGCGGGTCGTGACGCCGAGGAGGGCCGTATAGAGTTTCGTGATGCCGCTGTCGTCGCGGCCATGGCAGTCGTCGCCGATATCCGTCGGGCGCATCAGATAGGCCGCCATGACCGGCGTGATCAGCCGGGCGACCAGGAGCGAGAAGAAGGCGGAGACGGCGACCGTCAGGCCGAACTGGATGAAGTATTGCCCGGGGATGCCCGGCATGAAGGAGACCGGCAGGAAAACCGCGATCAGCGCGAAGGTGGTGGCGATCACCGCGAGGCCGATCTCGTCCGTGGCATCGATCGCGGCACGGTAGGGAGACTTGCCCATCCGGATGTGCCTCGCGATGTTTTCGATCTCCACGATCGCGTCGTCGACGAGGATGCCCGTCGCGAGCGTCACGGCGAGCAGGCTGACCTGGTTCAGCGAGAAGCCGAGGAGGTCCATGACCCAGAAGGTCGGAACGGCCGACAGCGGCAGGGCGATCGCCCCGATCAGTGTCGATCGCCAGTTGCGCAGGAACACCATCACGACGAGGACGGCGAGGAGCGCGCCCTCGATCAGAGCGTCAACTGCGGCCTGGTAGGTCCCATAGGCGATGGAGACCGCATCGTCGACCATCTCGATGGTGACGTCCGGGTGCTTCGCGCGGATGTCGTCGAGCGTCTTGACCACCACTTCGGCGACGCTCACCTCGCTGGCGCCCTTGGCCCGGAACACGGAAAACGTGACGACCGGAGTCCCGTTGAAGCGGGAAAACGACCGCGGCTCTTCAACGGTATCGGCCACTTGGCCAAGTTCGGACAGCCGGACGAAACGGCCGTTCGGCAGCCAGATCATCGTGTCGGCGAGCCTGGCCGCGTCGCGCGCATCGCCCAGCATGCGGATCGCCTGTTCGCTGCCGCCGATCTGGCCGCGGCCGGAGCCGAGATCGAGGTTCATCCGGCGGAGTTGCCCGTTGACGTCGGCGGCGGTGATTCCGAAGGAGTCAAGGCGATCGGCATCGAGCTCGACACGAACCTCGCGATCAGAGCCGCCGTAGCGCTCGACGCGGCCGATGCCACGCTGACCGTGGATGGCCCTGATGATCGTATCGTTGACGAACCAGGAGAGTTCCTCGAGCGTCATGCCGGGCGAGGAGACCGCAAAGGTCTGGATCGCCTGAGCTTCGAACTCAATTCTCGATACGATCGGGGGATCGATCGCGGCCGGAAGATCGCCGCGGATCCGGTCGACCGCATCCTTGGCATCCTGTACGGCCTGGGCCGTGGGCACTTCCAGGCGGAAGGTGACGGACGTCGTGGATCGCCCGTCGGTGACCGTCGACTCGATGTGATCGACGCCGGAGATGCCGGCGACCTCGTCCTCGATCAGCTTGGTGACCTGGGTTTCGAGTTCGACCGGCGTGGCGCCGCTCTGCGTGACGACGATCGAGACGATCGGGATGTCGATGTTCGGGAATTGCGTGATCGGCAAGGCGTTGAACGATTGCCAGCCCAGCACGACGAGCACGAAGAACGTCAGAATCGGCGCGACCGGATTGCGGATCGACCAGGCAGAGAGGTTCATGGTCTCGAGTCCGGTCAGTTGGTGAACGACTGGGCCGGCTTGACCGGAATGATCCGGTCACCGTCGCGCACGAAGGCGCCGGCCTTCGCCACCGCCAGCTCGCCCGCCTCGAGGCCCGAGAGGATCTCGACGAACGGCCCGTCCTGAATGCCGACCGTCACCGGCACCAGCCGCACGACGCCGTCCTCGACCTTGCGGACCGTGGATAGGCCGTGCGCTGACGTGACGGACGTCCGCGGCAGGACGACCGCCTGCTTCTCTTCGGCGATGATGGTTGCGCTCGCATACATGCCCGCCCGGGCCTTGGCCGTATCGGCCAGGGTGATGTGGACGGTGCCGAGACGCGTCTGCGGATCGACCGTCGGTCTCACCATGCGGATCTTGCCCTGGACGATCGTGCTGCTGCCGGCGAGCCTGACCGCTGCGGACTGCCCCACCGCGAGCTTGATGAGGTCGGCCTCCGCCACTTCGGCCTTCATCTCGATGAGGCCGTCGCGGATGATCGTGTAGAGCGGCAGACCACTGCCGGCGACGACGCCGCCCACCTTGGCATTCCTGGCGGAAATCACGCCGCCGACGGGAGCCTTGACGGCTGTGCGGGCGAGACGCAGGTCGATGTCATCGAGTTGCGAGCGGGCCAGCCTGACATCCGCTGCCGCAATGCTCAGGGATTGCTCCGCCGAACGGAGGCGGGCGCCCGAGGCGGTGGCCAATGCCTTCAGCCGGTCGACCTCCGCCCGCGAGACCGTCCTGTTGGCCGATAGCAGCTCGGCGCGATGGGCGACGCGCGTCGCCTCCTCCGAATTCGCCCTGGCTTCGACAAGCTGCGCCTGGAATTGGATGAGCGCGGCCTCCGCCCTGGCGACTCCGGCCTCGAGCTGGTCTTTCTCCAGAAGCAGCGCGTCGTCGTTGAGGACGGCCAGCGTGCTGCCCTGTTCGACCCGGTCTCCGATATCGGCGTTCAAGGTCCGGATCGGAAGCCCGTCCACGAGCGGCGAAACATGGATCTCGTCGACGGCCTCGATCGAGCCGGTCGCGAGAACATGGTCGCCGATCCTGCGCTCGACAGCCTCGGCGACAACGATCCACGGCAGTATACGCTGCCGGTCCGGCCTTGCCGCTTCCTCGGCCAGGACGCCGAAGTTCAGGATGACCGCAACCGCCACGCGGGCGCTGAACAACAGAAGCCCCCAAGGCTTCAGTCGGCCGCCACGACAGAAAAGCGAAACCATTTCACCTCACCGATCCTCGGTCGAGCTGTCGTCCAGCAGGCTTGGGGGAGGGTGGAAGCGGAGAGCGCATCTGCCGCTCCCTCGCTCCGTTACCAGCGGTAGGTCAAGCCGAGCATCGCGGAGAGCTGATCGGCGCTGCCCTCGTCGTCGACCAGCGGGCTGTCGGCGGCGTCACCGAGCAGCCGGCTGTAACCGACCTGGCCCATGACGTAGATCGAGTCGGTCATCATGTATCCGATGCCGAGATCGATGCCGACGTCCTTCAGGCCGCTGCCGGCATCGTAGCTGGCGAGCCCGCGGGCGGATCGTGCGGCCCGGGCTGCGGTGATGCCGAAGGTGTTGCTCATGTACTCGTCGTCGGCCCAGGTGAGGTGCGGCTTCACGTTGAGCCGGACGTCATCCAGCAGCTCAATCCCGTATTCCGCCTCGGCGGTCGCTGTCAGCCCGTTGCGGTCGCCGGTCAGGTCACGGGCAACCTCCAGGCCGAGGCTCACGGGACCGGCCTCGTAGCCGAGCCGGACCACCGCCACAGCGCCGACTTCCAGATCGCCGAGCCCCTTCAGGGCGTCGTTGTCGTCCTCGTAGCGCCCGAAATCGTACCGAACCCCGAGATCGAACCGCAGGCCATCGGTCATGAATGGGGTAGCATAGATCCCCAGTCCGCTCAGACGAATGCGATCTCGCCAGGACACCTCTACGAACGGCAGCGGCATCACTGAGTAGTCGTCGGACCCCTCGTAGTCCGGCGCATACATGCCGCCGCCGCCGAGGGTGAACGACCATTCCGCCGGAGGCTCGTCCTGGGCCACTGCACTTCCCGCCGCCGTCTGGACCGCCGCAGTGACGCAAAGGGTCGCCGCCGGGAACAGCCCGCGGCCGAAGAATGCGCGTCTCATCTTGTTTTCGCCTATGTTAGGTCGGATGCGGCGCCGACCCTGCCAGCGGCACCTGAACCGGACCTGAACGTGACGAAGGTGGCGATTCAGCTTCGTTTCAGGTTCCGATGGGATGCTGTCGCCCGAGCCACCGGGAGTGAGTGATGCGCATCCTGCTTGTCGAGGACGACCCGCTGATCGGCGACGCCATCCGCGCACGCCTGACCCGGTCCGGCATGACCGTCGACTGGCTCCAGGACGCCGCCGGCCTCGACGGGATGACCGAGCTGGACGCCTTCGACCTGATGATCCTCGACCTCGGCCTGCCGGACCGGGACGGCCTTGAGATCCTGCGGGAGCAGCGGGCCGCCGGCCACGACCTTCGTGTCCTGATCCTGAGCGCACGCTACGAGCTGGACACCAGGGTGCGCGGCCTCGACCTCGGCGCCGATGACTATCTGGTCAAGCCCTTCGCCATGGAGGAGCTGATGGCCCGCTGCCGCGCGCTTGCCCGTCGCCGCGGCGACCGCAGGTCGGAAGCCCTGCAGTATCGGGACCTGTGGATCGATCCCGCGTCCTTCGCCGTGCTGCGCGGCGGCGAAAGCATCACGCTGACGCCCAAGGTGTTCGCGCTGCTGCTGATGTTCGTCGAGAACCAGGGTCGGGTGCTCACCCGGCACGTTCTCGAGGACCACCTCTACGGCTGGAACGGAGAGGCCGAGAGCAACACGCTGGAAGTGTTCGTCTCGCAGATCCGCCGCAAGCTCGGCGCCGACTTGGTTCAGACGATCCGTGGGGTCGGCTACATGCTGCCGAGAGAGTAGCATGACGTCTATCCGTGCGCGCCTGCAGCGCCGGCTGGCCTGGCTGATCGCGGCGGTCTGGGCGCCGGCATCCCTCCTGATCGTGGTTGCCGTCGCCTTGGAGTACAACGAGTCGTTCCACAGCCGGACCGCTCACACGGCACAGCTGATGCTGGCCTTCGCCTCGACACAGCCGGCGTCGCCGACGGTGTTTCCGTTGTTCAGACCGCAGCAAAGCTCCGACTTCGACGTCGACCTCGACGACTACCTGGTCGTGATCAGCCGGGACGGGCAGCTGCTTTATGCCTCGGAGCCGCTGCCACCGGAGCAACTGCTGGCCCTGCCCACGAAAGGCAATGTCGAAATCGGCGGTGAGCCGCGGACGATCGATAGCTTTGAGGACGAGCGTACCGGCACACGGGTCGTGATCGGCATCGACACGTACGAGCCACTGGTCTCCTCTCTCCAGGTGGCTGGTTTGGTGGCGGGCTATGTCCTGATCGCGACGGCATTGGTGCGTTTCGTCTTGAACTTCGGCATCCGCTCCGGCCTGAAGCCGCTCGGCGCATTCGCCGACCAGGTCCGCGACCGGAGCGAGGAGAACCTCGCTCCGCTCGACGAGACCGAGGCCCCGAGCGAGCTGCGAGGGGTCGCCCACGCGCTCAACGGCCTGATGGCACGGCTGCAGCTGGTGCTGGAGCACGAGCGCGACTTCGTGTCGAACGCGGCCCATGAGCTCCGCACCCCGCTGACCGCGATCCGGGCACAGGTGGAAGCCCTCGAAGGCGACCTGCCCGAGCGCATCCAACCGCGCTTCGCCAACATCCTGGAGGCCACGGACCGGGCGGGCCGGCTGGTCGCGCAGCTGCTCGACGTCGCCCGGTCACAGTCGATCGACCTCACGCGGCGCCCTGGCAGCCGCATCGATCTGGTCGAGCTCGTTCAGTCGGTCATCGCCGACCTGGTGCCATCGGCCAATGAGCGCAACGTGGAGGTCACGCTGGAATCGCCCCGGTCGGCCGCGGTCACGGGCCACCGGGAGCTGCTGGCGATCGTGCTGCGGAACCTCGTCGAGAACGCGGTGAAGTATGCCGCCTCGCCGGGCCGGGTCATCGTCACGGTCGCGCGAGGCCAGCCGGCCGCCATCGACCTGCTGGTGGAGGACGACGGCCCCGGCCTGTCGGCGGAAGCCTTCGAGCGCGCGTTCGAGCGGTTCCAACGGCTCGGGCGCTCCGGCGGCGATGGGGTCGGTCTCGGCCTTTCGATCGTCGCCGAGCTGTGCCGGCGCATGTATGTGCCGGTGGACCGGCTAGAACCCGGCGCGCTCGGCGGGCTGCACGTCCGCTTGCGGCTGCCCGGCGCGCTGCCGCCGGTGTTGCCGCCGGACCTCCGTACCTCGCACTATGGATGACGGCCCCGGCGGCCCCGCTGCGCAGCGGCGGAGAGTTCCTGTCGCAGCCCCACACAGGAACGAGAGAAACTGTCCCTTGACGCGGGCAGCCTGTCGGGATTAATTCCATCACGTTCAATTAATTAACGCGCCCGGGAGGAGAGGAAGGAAGTGCGACGGTCCGCCATCCGCCGCGGCACGAATTCGGTGCAGCTCCGCCGCTACAACGAGCGGCTGGTGCTGCAGACCCTGCGCCGCGCCGGCGAGGCGTCGAAGGCCGAGCTGGCCCGGCTGGCCGACCTGACCAACACCGCAATCGGCGGCATCATCGCGCAGCTCGAGGCGGACGGGCTGATCGTCTCGCTCGGCAAGCGCCATGACGGCGGCCGCGGCCAGCCCGCCACCCTGTACCGGCTGGCGCCGAAGGGCGCCTACGGCATCGGCGTGCGGCTGGACCGGCGCAGCATGGAGTCGGTGCTGATCGATTTCGGCGGCGCGGTGATCGCCCGCCGCAGCCATGACGGGCTGCTGCCCGCCCCGGCCGAGGCGCTGCGCATCGCCCGCCAGGACGTGGCCGAGCTGCTGGCCGTCCTCGCCCCGGCCGACCGGCCGAAGCTGGCCGGCATCGGCCTGGCCCAGCCCTATAATCTCGGCGCCTGGCTGCACCAGCTGGACCTGCCGCCGGCGGATTTCGCCACCTGGGACACGGCCGATTTCGCCGCGATGCTGGAGGTGGCGACCGGCCTGCCCGTCTTCGGCGAGAACGACGGCACCGCAGCCGCGGTGGCCGAGCTGTTCTACGGCATCGGCCGCAGCATCGACGATTTCCTGTACCTGTTCATCGGCCCCGCCATCGGCGGCGGCGTGGTGCTGGGCGGCGACTGCCTGCGCGGCCCGACCGGCAATGCCGGCGATGTAGCGCTGCTGCCGGTCGGGCCGGGGCGCCTCGCCTCCGCCCCATCCCCCGCCGACGGCCGCGACATCCTGCTGACCCGCGCCTCGCTGAACGCGCTGTCGCGCCATCTCGTCTTTCACGGCCTGCCCGGCGGCAGCCGCGCCGACCTGAAGGCCGCGATCGCCGCCGGCCGGCCACCGGTGGCGGAATGGGTCGAGGACTGCGTCGACGCCCTGACCGATGCGATCTGGTCCGCCACCGCCCTGCTGGAGGTGCGCAGCGTGATCATCGACGCCGATATCGACGACGGGCTGATCGACGCCCTGATCGGCCGGCTGCAGGTGCGGCTGGCCGCCACCGTGCCGGAGGCCGGCCTGCCGCCGCGCCTGCTGCACGGCACCTTCGGCTGCGATGCCGGCGCCATCGGCGCCGCCAGCCTGCCGATGTTCTTCAGCTTCTCGCCGCGGGCCTCGATCCTGACCCGCAGCGCCGACGAGAGAGGATGGCGCGACCATGCTGCAGCCGCAGACTAGCCCCACGCCGATCCTGGAGATGCACGGCATCTCCAAGACCTTCCCGGGGGTGAGGGCGCTGACCCGGGTCGACCTGACCGTCTATCCCGGCGAGATCCACGCCCTGATGGGCGAGAACGGCGCCGGCAAGTCGACCCTGATGAAGGTGCTGTCCGGCGCCTACCAGGCCGATGCCGGCGGCACCATCCGCCTCGACGGCCGTGAGGTGGCGATCGACGGGCCGCTCGCCGCCAAACAGCTCGGCATCGCCGTGATCTACCAGGAGCTCAGCCTGTCGCCGAACCTGAGCGTGGCAGAGAACATCTATCTCGGCCGCGAGCCGAAATCCGGCCCCTTCGTCGACCGCAAGGCGATGCTGGCCGGCTGCGAGGACGTGCTGAGGCGGCTCGGCGCCGGCTTCCGCCCGACCACGCTGGTCGGCACCCTGTCGATCGCCGAGCGCCAGCTGGTCGAGATCGCCCGCGCCATCCACGCCCAGGCCCGCATCCTGGTGATGGACGAGCCGACCACGGCGCTGTCGGCGCGCGAAACCGACCGGCTGTTCGAGCTGATCCGCCGGCTCAAGGCCGAGGGGCTGGCGATCATCTACATCAGCCACCGGATGTCGGAGATCTACGAGCTGTCCGACCGCGTCTCGGTGCTGCGCGACGGCAGCTATGTCGGCACGCTGGACCGCGATGGCCTGTCCGCCGAGGCGCTGGTCAAGATGATGGTCGGGCGCGACATCTCCGGCTTCTACAAGAAGGAGCATGACGCGCATCAGAGCCGCGGCCGGGTGGTGTTCTCGGTCCGCGACATCAGCGACGGGCACCGGGTGCGCGGCTGCAGCTTCGAGCTGCACGAGGGCGAGGTGCTGGGCATCGCCGGCCTGGTCGGGTCCGGCCGCACCGAGCTGGCGCGGCTGATCTTCGGCGCCGAGCCGAAGACATCCGGCGAGGTCAGCCTGGACGGCAAGCCGCTGCGGATCCACGGTCCTGGCGACGCCATCGCCGCCGGCATCGCCTACCTGACCGAGGACCGCAAAGGCCAGGGCCTGTTTCTCGACATGTCGGTGCAGGACAACATCAACCTCGTGGTCTGCGGCACCGACGCCGGGGCCGGCGGCGTGCTCGACCGCGCCCGCGCCAAGATCCGGGCCCGCGACGCCATCGCCGCGCTGAAGATCCGGGTGGCCAATCCGGAGGTCACGGTCGGCGCGCTGTCCGGCGGCAACCAGCAGAAGGTGCTGCTGTCGCGCCTGCTGGAGACCAAGCCGCGCATCCTGATCCTCGACGAGCCGACGCGCGGCGTCGACATCGGCGCCAAGTCGGAGATCTACCGCATCATCGACGGGCTGGCGAAGGCCGGGATCGGCATCATCGTCATCTCCTCGGAGCTGCCGGAGGTGATCGGCATCGCCGACCGCGCCTTGGTGATGCGCGAGGGCCGGATCGAGGGCGAGGCCGGCGGCGCCTCCGGCCGCCCGCTGACCCAGGAGGCGATCATGGCCCTCGCCACCGGCATCACCGACCCCGTCACCGTCCAGTAAGGGATCGTCATTCCATGGCCGACAACGCCGCAACCTCCGCCGTCAACCGCGACGCCGAACGCCGGCTGATGATCCAGGGCCTGATCCGGACCGTCGGCATGCTGCCGGTGCTGATCCTGCTGTGCATTGCCTTCTATGCGATGAACGGCCGCTTCGCCTCCTGGCAGAACGCCTCGATCGTGATGCAGCAGGCCTCGATCAACACCGTGCTGGCCGCCGGCATGACCTTCGTCATCCTGACCGGCGGCATCGACCTGTCGGTCGGCTCGATCCTGGCGGCCGCCGCCATGGTCGCGGTGCTGGGATCGCTGATCCCGGATGCCGGCCTGCTCGGCATCCCGCTCGGCCTGCTCTGCGGCCTCGGCTTCGGCCTCGCCAACGGGGCGCTGATCGCCTTCCTGCGGCTGCCGCCCTTCATCGTCACGCTGGGGTCGCTGACCGCGGTGCGCGGCATCGCCCGGCTGCTGGGCGACGACACCACCGTGTTCAACCCGTCCCTGGCCTTCGACTTCATCGGCAACGGCACCCTCTTCGGCGTGCCCTGGCTGGTGATCATCGCCTTCCTGGTGATCGTCCTGTCCTGGCTGGTGCTGCGGCGGACGGTGCTGGGCGTGCACATCTATTCGGTCGGCGGCAACCCGGACGCGGCCCGGCTGTCGGGCATCAAGGTCTGGCGGGTGCTGCTGTTCGTCTACGGCGCCTCCGGCCTGCTCGCCGGCCTCGGCGGGGTGATGTCGGCCGCCCGGCTCTACGCCGCCAACGGGACCCAGCTCGGCACCAGCTACGAGCTCGACGCGATCGCCGCGGTGATCCTGGGCGGCACCTCCTTCGTCGGCGGCATCGGCTCGATCTGGGGCACGCTGGTCGGCGCGCTGATCATCGCCGTGCTGTCGAACGGGCTGATCCTGGTCGGCATGCCCGACGTCTGGCAGTACATCATCAAGGGCCTGATCATCATCGGCGCCGTCGCGCTCGACCGGCTGCGCCTGCAGGGATCGGCCCGCACCTGAGTTTCCGACCATCCGGAACGGGCCGGCGGGACCTCTGGTCGCCCGCCGGCTCCAATCGCACAGACCAGGGGAGGAACCACGTGCTGAAACACATCCTGCTCGCCGGCGTCGCGCTGGCGCTGTCTGTCGGTGCCGCCGAGGCCAAGGATCTCAAGAAGATCGGCGTCTCGCTCGGCTCGATGGGCAACCCGTTCTTCGTCGCCCTGGCCAAGGGCGCCGAGTTCGAGGCGAAGAAGACCAATCCGGATGTCGAGGTCCAGGCCGTCGGCTACGACTACGACCTGGGCAAGCAGTTCACCCAGATCGACAACTTCATCGCCGCCGGCGTCGACATGATCCTGCTCAACCCGGGCGACCCGAAGGCGATCGGGCCGGCGATCAAGAAGGCCCAGGCCGCCGGCATCATCGTGGTCGCGGTCGACACCGCGGCCGAGGGCGCCGACGCCACGGTGACGACCGACAACGTCCAGGCCGGCGAGATCGCCTGCAAATACATCGCCGACAAGCTGGGCAACAAAGGCAACGTCGTCATCGTCAACGGCCCCCAGGTCTCGGCCGTGACCGACCGGGTCAAGGGCTGCCACAACGTCTGGGACAAGCTGCCGGACCTGGAGATCCTGTCCGGCGACCAGGACGCCAAGGGCTCGCGCGACGGCGGCCTGGCGGTGATGCAGAGCCTGCTGACCCGGTTCGAGAAGATCGACGGCGTCTTCGCCATCAACGACCCGACCGCGATCGGCGCCGACCTGGCGGCCAAGCAGCTCGGCCGCAGCGACATCGTCATCACCTCGGTCGACGGCGCGCCGGATATCGTCGCCGCGCTGAAGGGCAGCACGCTGGTGCAGGCCTCCTCGGCCCAGGACCCGTTCTTCATGGCCCGCAAGGCGGTGCAGGAGGGCGTCGGCCTGCTCAACGGCCAGAAGCCGGCGCAGGACCCGACCCTGATCCCCTCGACCCTGGTCACCCGCGACAACGTCAACGACTACAAGGGCTGGACCGGGGAGTAAGCCTCGCCGCCTGGATTGGGTTCGCGGACCGCGAACCCAATCCAGGCGTCCTGTCCGACGTCGCCGTGCATGGCAGACCCGGCGCGATCGGCCATGGCCCTGCCGATTCGTCCGGCGTAACTCTGGAGGAACGATCGAGCCGCAACGGGCCCCGTTTCCGATGACGATCTCCCAGGCCGAACCGAAAGGGTCCGCTGACGAAGCGGCCCCGGCCTCCATTCTGCCCGCCATCGGCTACAAGCTGGCCTCGGCCGCCCTGTTCACCTGCATGTCGGCGCTGATCAAGCAGCTCGGCGACCAGTATCCGGTTGGGCAGATCGTCTTCGTCCGCAGCTTCTTCGCCATGATCCCGGTGCTGTGGCTGGTCCATCGCCTCGGCGGCTTCCGGGTGCTGAAGACAGAGCGGCTGGGCGGGCATCTGCGCCGCTCCGGCTCCGGCCTCGTCTCGATGTTCTGCGGCTTCACTGCGTTGAGCATGCTGCCGCTGGCGACGGCGACGGCGCTGGGCTACGCCGCGCCGATGTTCATCACCATCCTGGCCATCCCGCTGCTGGGCGAGACCGTGCGGATCTATCGCTGGAGCGCGGTGGTGATCGGCTTCGTCGGCGTGCTGCTGGTGGTGCATCCGACCCCCGCCACCGGCGTCTCGCTCGGCGCCCTGGTGGCGCTCGGCGGGGCGCTGGCCACCGCCTTCGCCATGGTCTCGATCCGCAAGATGGCGGACACCGAATCGAACGTCACCATCGTCTTCTACTTCACCTTGTCCGGCGCGGTCGCGGGCGCCGCCACCCTGCCCTTCATCGGCGTCTGGCCGGACCTGATCGACATCCCGATCCTGGTCGCGGTCGGGGTGCTGGGCGGCATCGCCCAGATCCTGATGACCAAGGCCTATCAGCTGGCCCCGGCCTCGGTGATCGCGCCGTTCGACTATGCCTCGCTGATCTTCGCACTCGGCCTCGGCTTCCTCGCCTGGGGCGAGTTCCCGACCCCGATCGAGCTGCTCGGCACCGCGGTGATCGTCGGCTCCAGCCTGTTCATCGCCTTCCGCGAGCGACAGCGCCGGATCGTCCGCCCGGTCGGCAAGTCGCTGTGACTCTCATACGCTTGCGCTGAGTCCTGGGAATCGGTGACTGTCCGGCCATGTTGGTCGCATTCTTCGGTTCCCGATTCGTCCGGGCCCTTCTTCTGTCCGCCCTGCTGCTCGGCCCGGCCGCCATGGCATGGGCCGGCTGCACCGACGCCGCGGCGCCACAGGTGAACTGGCGCCGCTGCCTGCAGGACGGCCGGATCCTGAGCCGCGTCGACCTGACCGGCGCCCAGCTCCGCGACGTCAGCCTGACCCGTGCCACGATGGACGGGGCGATCCTGACCGGCGCCGAGGCCTATGGCGCCAAGTTCAACCGCGCCACCCTGCCGGGCGCCAAGCTGGATTCTGCGCGGCTCGCCAACACCGATTTCACCGACGCCGACCTGACCGGTGCCGATCTGAGCAAGAGCGACCTGCGCAACGCCCGCTTCGTCGGCGCCAAGCTGCGCGGCGCCACCCTGACCGGGGCTGAGTTGCGCGGCACCGTGTTCCGCGACGCCGATCTGTCCGGCGCCACCTGGACCGACGGTGCCAAGATCTGCGCCGAGGGCTCGATCGGGCTGTGCGAATAGCCCGGCGGGCCGGCGGCCTCCGAAGCATGAACCGAGCGAAGCGATGACCAGCACCGACCGCCCCACCCGGCGTCCCGCCCTTCCCCTCGACCGCGTCATCGCGGTGATCCAGATCGTCGGCGGGATTGCCGGCCTGACCGAGATCGGCGAGCGGATCTATCGCGACGGCCCGGCGATCATCGCCGCGACGCAGTGGCTGGTCCTGCTGGCCGCGGCACTGATGATGCTGCTCTGCATCGCCGCCGGCGCCCTGCTGTGGAAGCGCCGCGCCCTCGGCTATGCCCTGTCGCTGCTGGTCCAGGCCAGCCAGATCCCGATCCTCTACACCGCCGGCATCGCCTATCATTTCCACATGATCGCGCGGCTTCCGGTGACGCTGGTCGCCGGCGCCACGGCGATGTCGATCACCTCATCCTACGGCATCGGCCTGGACCCGTTCCGCGGGGCGCTGTCACTCGGCTTCTATCTCGACACCGGCCTGGCCGGGACGATCGTCGCGCTCAACCTGGTGCCGGTGGTCCTCTGCATCATCCTGGAGTATTTCCGGCAGCGGAACCGGTAGCCGTCACCCCGCCTTCGCCAGTGCCGCCAGCTTCTCGCCGGTAAGGCGGTAACCGGTCCAGTCCGATTTGTGGTCGAAGCCCAGCCGGTCATAGACCTCCCGCGCCGGGTTCCAGGTGAGGACCGAGAGGTCCAGCCGCTTGCCGCCGCGCGCCACCACCAGCTGCGCGATCCGGGCCACCAGCGCCCGGCCGACGCCGAGCCCCCGGGCGGCGTCGCGGACATAGAGATCCTCGAGATAGATCCCCTCCCGCCCCTCCCAGGTCGAGTAGCTGGAGAAGAACAGGGCGAAACCCAGCACCCGGCCGCCGCGCTCGGCCATCAGCGCCTCGAATTTCGGGGTCGGTCCCCAGCCGTCGCGCAGCAGGTCGGCCTCGGTCGCCAGCACCGCGTCCGGCTCCTTCTCGAACACCGCAAGCTCGGTGATCATCGCCAGGATTTCCTTGGCGTCACGGGGCTCGGCGGGGCGGATCACGAGGTCGGTCATGGCAGGCTCTCGGTTCGGGTCGCGGCGATCCTCGACGCGCCTCCAGGCTGCGTCAACCCGACGCCAGCGGTTTCGGCGCAGCCCGGTCATGCTATAGACAACACATGGTCGAACTTTCCCGGAACATGCCGGCCGGCTTCGAGCCGCCGTACCTGCAGAATCTGAACCCGGCGCAGCGCCAGGCGGTCGAGACCGTCGACGGCCCGGTGCTGGTGCTGGCCGGCGCCGGCACCGGCAAGACCCGGGTGCTGACCACCCGCCTGGCCCATATCCTGTCGACCCGCAAGGCCTGGCCGAGCCAGGTGCTGACCGTCACCTTCACCAACCGCGCCGCCCGCGAGATGCGCGAACGCGTCGCCCACCTGCTCGGCACCCCGACCGAGGGCTGGTGGATGGGCACCTTCCACGCCCTGGCCGCCCGCATCCTGCGCCGGCATGCCGAGCTGGTGGGGCTGCGCTCGAACTTCTCGATCCTCGACATCGACGACCAGATCCGGCTGATCAAGCAGCTGATCGAGGCCGACGGCATCGATTCGAAGCGCTGGCCGGCCCGGGTGCTGCTGGGCGTGATCGAGCGCTGGAAGGACCGCGGCCTGACCCCGGCCAAGCTGAAGCCGGCCGATGCCGGCGAGGTGGCGCAGGGCCGCATGCTGCAGCTGTACATCGCCTATCAGGAGCGGCTGCGGACGCTGAACGCCTGCGATTTCGGCGACCTGCTGCTGCACAACCTGACCATCTTCCAGGAGCATGCGGAGGTGCTGGCCGACTACCAGGACCGGTTCCGCTACATCCTGGTCGACGAGTACCAGGACACCAACGTCTCGCAATATCTGTGGCTGCGCCTGCTGGCCCAGAAGCACCGCAACCTGTGCTGCGTCGGCGACGACGACCAGTCGATCTATTCCTGGCGTGGCGCCGAGATAGGCAACATCCTGCGCTTCGAGCAGGATTTTCCCGGCGCCGCCGTGATCCGGCTGGAGCAGAACTACCGTTCCACCAGCCACATCCTGGGCGCCGCCGGCGGGCTGATCGCGCACAACCAGGGGCGCCTGGGCAAGACCCTGTTCACCGAGGCGGAGGGCGGCGAATCCGTCATCGTCCGCAGCGTCTGGGACGGCGAGGAGGAGGCGCGCTGGGTCGGCGACGAGATCGAGCGGCTGCAGCGCCAGCAGGTGACGCTGAACGAGGTCGCGGTGCTGGTCCGCGCCGGCTTCCAGATGCGCGAATTCGAGGAGCGGTTCCTGACCCTCGGCCTGCCCTATCGCGTGGTCGGCGGCCCGCGCTTCTACGAGCGGCAGGAGATCCGCGACGCCATCGCCTATCTGCGCGTGGTGGCGCAGCCGGATGACGATCTGGCCTTCGAGCGCATCGTCAACGTGCCGAAGCGCGGCCTGGGCGACGCCACCGTCCAGCTCCTGCACACGGTCGCCCGCGCCCAGGGCGTGGCGCTGACCGAAGCGACGCTGCGGCTGATCGAGACCGACGAGCTGAAGCCGAAGCCGCGCGGCGCGCTGCGCGCCCTGATGGGCGATTTCGAGCGCTGGCGCCGCCTGGCGGAGCAGGCCTCGCAGGTCGAGCTGGCCCAGACCGTGCTGGACGAGAGCGGCTACACCGCCATGTGGCAGGCCGACAAGTCGCCCGAGGCGCCGGGCCGGCTGGACAACCTCAAGGAGCTGATCAACGCCATGGGGGATTTCGAGACCCTCCAGGCCTTCCTCGAGCATGTCAGCCTGGTGATGGAGAACGAGACGGGAAAGACCGGCGAGCAGGTCACGCTGATGACCCTGCACGCGGCCAAGGGGCTGGAATTCGCCCATGTCTTCCTGCCCGGCTGGGAGGAGGGGGTGTTCCCGAACCAGCGCGCCCTGGACGACGGCGGCATCGCGGCGCTGGAGGAGGAGCGGCGCCTGGCCTATGTCGGGCTGACCCGGGCGAAGCGCCGCGCCTATGTTTCCGCCGCCGCCAACCGCCGCATCCATGGGCAATGGCAGACCGCCTTGCCCTCGCGCTTCGTCGGCGAGCTGCCGGACGCCCATGTCGAGGTCACCTCGGAGACCGGCTTCGGCGACACCGGCTATGGCCGCTTCGCCGAGGCGGCACCGACCCGGCTGTGGACGGCACCGCCGCAGGGTGGCTTCATGCGTCGCGCCCCGACGGTGATCGAAGGCAGCGGCTATGAGGTGCAGTCCCGGCCGCGTCCGGCCCGTGCGTTCAATGTCGGCGACCGGGTGTTCCACCAGAAGTTCGGCTATGGCGAGGTCCGCAGCGTCGACAGCGACAAGCTGACCATCGCCTTCGAGCATTCCGGCGAGAAGCGGGTGATGGACAGCTTCGTCGTCCCCGCCGCCGAGGCAGGACAATAGGCAGCATGAAGATGATGGTTCGAGGCGCGGCGCTGGCGCTGCTCGCAGCGTTGACTGTTTCCGGCGCGGTTGCGGCGGAGACGGGCAGCAAGCTGGTCCTGCCCGGCGGCAATGGCGAGATCCTGGCCCTGACCTTGCCGGCCGGCTGGGTCCGCAGCTTCGCCGCCACCGAGGGCAGCACCACGGTGGTGGAGTGGCGCAAGGCCGATCCGGCGCAGTCCGGCGACGGCAGCATCACCGTGACCCGCATCGGCGGGCTGGGCAACAGCGACCCGGCCGAGTTCATCCGCGACAGCGCCGAGGCCCTGAAGCAGGCCTGCGACGACATCGTCGAGGGCCAGGTCCGGACCGACCCGGGCGGCACCGTCCGCACCGCGCTCGGCTGCACCCGGCGCATCAGCGACGGCCAGGGCGAGATGCAGCTGCTGCACATTGCCGTCGGCCGCGAGGCGATCTATATCGCCCGCCGGATCTGGCCGCTGGCGGCCTATGACAAGGCGCATCTGCCACTGTCGTCGGGGCAGATCGCCGAAGGCGGCGCCGACATCGACGACCTGCGCCTGTGCAGCCTGTCCGGCGTCGGCACCGCCTGCCCGGCCGAGCTGGCCGCGGCGGTGAAGGACCAGATCACCGACCTGTCGCCCCTGGTGCTGAAGAGTGGCGGGCAGTGAGGGAAGCGGCGGCACGCTGACGCTCTCGAGCCCTCTCTTCAGCGGAGACGAGCCATGCCCGAAGCCGAGACCGCAAAACTTCTCGAGATTCTGGCTTACTGGCACAGGATCGAGTTCTTCATTCCCTTCGACCTCAGGCAAGTCACCGAAGAGAAGAGAGGTGAGTGCATTGCGGTCGCTTCTGCCGGGCTGGCCGACAAGACCGCCATCGATCTCTGGGATGTCTCCATCGGCGAGGACGAGGAGATCGCAGGGTTCAATCTCTATCTCGGCATCTTCGCCAAGGCGGAGATCGACCAGCTCGCGAAACGGCTCCATACCAACGCGGTCGCCGGGACCGAGGAAAGCGAAGATGCCGAACGCGCCGACACCGAAGGCGATACCTGCTTCGCCAGGCTGAAGCTGACGCCGGGCGGCGTGCCGGACCTCGACTCGGTTTCGGTGTCGACGGTGCCATGGGCGATCGGACGCGCCAACCATGACGAATGGGACGCCCTGACGGACCAGAACCGCGCCGATGCCTTCGCCGACCTCGGTGAGCGCCTGCGCGGAGCCGAGACCAAGCGGCTTCTGGGAGCGGACGGCAAGCAGGCAGCAGGACTGAGCGGCTCTGATCTCACCTCGCTCATCGGACTGCTCCAGGATTGGGCCTGCTTTTCCCCCAAGCACTCGGACGCCGCCGTGCTGCAAGTCGTAACAAAGAAGAAGAAGAAGAAGAGGATTTCGGAGAGACCAGGACCGACTCATCGAGCGGCGGATCAGACCGGCCCGGAGCACGCCGAGGCTGGTGAGAAGCCGGCCGATGGCGACGATGACGAGATCGTCGCCACGGATACCGGGATCGACATCCTGAACAGCTTCTACATCCGGGATCTGGAGCGGGCGATGGCCGCGCTGCGCCGGGGCGACGTGCCGGCTGCCCTGGCCGCCTATCTCGATCCGCCGGCTTCGAAGCGGATCGACCTCTACTCCGGAGAAGGGCGCCGGGCGATCTTGGACATGCTCCATCCGGGCCGCCTGCCTTCGGCACGCTGGTTGCGAACGCCGGGACAAGCCATGAGCTTGATGCAGCAATTCGCCATCAACGCCGCTCTTGAACGCCTCGGCGCCGACGGCGTGTTCTCGGTCAACGGCCCGCCGGGCACCGGCAAGACCACCCTGCTCGGCGACATTGTCGCCGAAATCATCGTCCGCCGGGCGCGGGCTCTGGCCGGCTTCGAGACGGTTGCCGACACCATGATCAACGCCTCGATCCGCGCGGCCTTCGCGCGGTCGGATGCTCCGGCCTGGATCCGTCAGCTTTCTCCCGAACTCGTCGGCCATGAGATGGTGGTTGGCTCGTCCAACAACACGGCGGTCGAGAACATCTCGAAGGATCTGCCGAAACGAAAGGCGCTCGGTGAGGGCTGGAGGAATAGCGGCTATCTGCGGCCGGTCGCCCACAAGGTTGTGGTCCAGCAGGGAAACGGGAGGTTCAAGGAACCCGCCGACCTCGATGATGCCCCTTGGGGATTGATTTCCTGCGCTCTGGGCAAGTTCGCGAACCGCCGGGATTTTGCCGATCGGGTGTTCTTCAGGGTGGACCAGCGGGGCCGCAGGCCCGCCTTGCGAGACCCGGCAGCGACCATCCGCGAATGGATCGACGCTTACGACGGCCCGTCCTTCCCCGCTGCCGCCCTGTCATTCCGCGAGGCGGACCAGGCCGTGTCGGCGCAGATCGCGGCGTTGGCGCAGCAAGCCGACATCGCGGCCGAGATGCTGTCGTCGGATGGGCCGGGCATCGTGAGCGCCGCGGCGGCGAAGGCCGAAGCGGCGGGGACGGTGCAGCAGACCGCCACGACGAGGCTCGCCACGATCGAGGCCGAGCTCGCACAATGCTCCCGCAGGCTGGCCGAGCTTGCCGAGGAGGAACGGCTGATCGACCGGCAGTCGCCTGGTCGTCTGGCGTGGCTGTTCCGGCCATCCAGGCATCGAGCCTTCAAAGAGAGCCGCCGGGCCAATGCCGAAGAACAGCTGTCCCGCCGCAGGCGCCTGCGGGTACTGGAAGCGCAGGCGGCCTCCGCCTCAGCCACGCTCGCCACAGCCACGGCGGCACTCGATGCGGCTCGATCGGCGCGCGATGCGGCGGCGGTGGAGTGGTCGCGCAAGCAGGATCGTTGGAAGGATCTGCAAGACCGCCTGGGGCTTTCGGAACTGACGGATCTGGAAAAGGAGACCATCCAGGAAAGGGGGCTCTGGCACGACGATCGCCTCGCAGAATTGCGTTCGACGCTGTTCAACGCCGCGCTGGCTCTGCATGAGGCGTGGCTGGCGGAAGCCGGCAGAAACAAGGACAAAGGCGGGCATGGCTTCGGAGGCAATCTGGTCGCCATCAGCCGGATGCTGAAGGGCGCGCGCCCGATCAACGCCGACTACGCCAGGGTGATCTGGCAGAGCCTGTTCATGGTCGTTCCGGTCGTGTCCTCGACCTTCGCCTCCTTCGGCCGACAGTTCCAGGATCTGGGACCGGGTGACATCGGCTGGCTGTTCATCGACGAAGCTGGCCAAGCCCCGCCTCAGGCTGCGGTCGGTGCGTTGTGGCGGGCAAGGCGCGCGGTGGTCGTGGGCGATCCGCTGCAGATCGAGCCCGTATACACGGTTCCGGCCAGGCTGATCGAGGCTCTGGCGGGCGGCGTCGCGGCGATCCAGGACGGGCGATATGCACCCAACCGCGTCTCGGTGCAGCAACTCGCCGATCGAGCCAATCCCTACGGAGCGATGGTTCCTGCGAATGACCGGGATGAGAGCATCTGGATCGGCAGCCCGTTGCGTGTCCATCGACGCTGCGCCAGGACCATGTTCGACATCGCGAACGCCATCGCCTATGACGGCAAGATGATCTTCGCCACCCGTCCGGATGAGGACGGATATGCGGGCTGGGTCGATGTCGCAGGGCTGGTCCGAGAGGGCAGGCAGGTGGTCCCCGAGCAGATCGAGATCGCAGTCCAAGCCGTGCTGGATCTCTATCGCATCGGTCGAGGCGTGCTGCCGCCCCTTTATCTCATCTCGCCGTTCCGCAGCGTCAAGCAGGCCCTGACGAGGCGGCTCACCGATATCGAGTGCTGGAATGCGCGGCTCGATCCGCTCGGTCTGGCCGTCCCCAAAAGGACGGATCTCGCCAACTGGTGCAAGGAACGCATCGGCACGGTCCACACCTTCCAGGGCAAGGAGGAATTCCTGGTGCTGATGGTGCTCGGCGCGGACCATGCTCATGCCAACAGCGCCGACTGGGCATCGTCGAAACCCAATTTGCTGAATGTCGCAGCGACCCGGGCCAAGCGGGGCTTCTTCATCATCGGCGATCGGAGCCTCTGGGGCGGCAAGCCGTATTTCCGGACGGCGCGGGACAAGCTGCGATGCATGTCGCCGCAGGACTTCCTCGATGACCTGGGCAACCTGCCCGCTGCGCCCTAGCCGGGCCGCCAGCGCAGCACGGACAACGTGACTAGGCACAGGGCAACGAACGTCAATATCGCGTTGGCGGCGTGGGAGTATTCCCATTGCCGCCGCAGCGCCGCCCAGTCGTCCGGCACGGCGGTCCAGTTCGCCGTGGCCTGGTTGGCGGGATAGGTCCACAGGAAGAACACCGCGAGCGTGGCGGCAAGGCATAGGCCGCCGGCCAGGGCCAGCCGGAACGGCACCGGCTGCCGTCGCACACCGATCGCCAGGGCGGTATCCGCTGCGATCGCCACGACCAGCACGATTCCGAGCAAAGCCCAGCCGCGGTAGGTCCCCTGGACCGCGAAATAGGCGGTCTCGTCCAGGCTGAGCTTGTTCGGCATGGCCAGCAGGTGCGCACCGCCCGGGACCAACGCCAGGGCGGTCAGCACCACGGCCAGAAACTGCAGCGCCTTCATCGCGAGCATCTCGTCATCTGCAATGAATCTAGGTGGGACCGCGCCCGCGGGAACCGGTGGCTTCCGCATATGCCGGATGTGCCGCGCGCGCACCGGGCGGTGATCCCGAAAGCTGTTGACTCGACCCGGACTCCCTTCCCATCATTCGTTTACCAACAGTGACCCTCCCCCATCAGAACCAAAGTTTCTGACGGCAGGGAGCGGAAGAAATCCGAAAAAATTAAAATAAATCTGGAGGCTTCGGCATGACGTTCTCCCTCGCAGGTCTGTTGAAACTGGCCCGCGTCGCGATGCTTTCGCTTGCGGCAACTGCCGCGTCCGTGGCGCCGGCCCTGGCAGAAGGCAAGACGATCACGGCGGTGATGCATTCGGCGCTGCGGGTGCTGGACCCGATCCTGACCACCGCCTACATCACCCGCGACCACGGCTACATGATCTACGACACGCTCGTTGCCATGGACGAGCATTTCGCGGTCAAGCCGCAGATGGCGGACTGGACGATCTCCGACGACCGCCTGACCTACAGCTTCACCCTGCGCGACGGCCTCAAATGGCATGACGGCCAGCCGGTGACGGCGGCGGATTGCGTCGCCTCGCTGCGCCGCTGGGGCCAGCGCGATACGCTCGGCCAGCTCCTGATGGAGAAGACCGCCTCGCTGGAGGCCAAGGACGACCGCACCATCGTCCTGACCCTGAAGGAGCCCTACGGCCTGGTGCTGCAGGCCCTGGGCAAGCCCAGCTCGATCGTGCCCTTCATGATGCCGAAGCGCGTCGCCGAGACGCCGGCCGACCAGCCGATCACCGACTACACCGGCTCCGGCCCCTTCCGCTTCGTCACCGAGGAGTTCCAGCCCGGGGTCAAGGCGGTCTATGCCAAATTCGCCGACTACGTGCCGCGGACCGAGCCGGCGAGCTGGGCGGCCGGCGGCAAGGCCGTGAAGGTCGACCGGGTCGAATGGGTGGCGATGAGCGACCAGCAGACCGCGGCCAACGCCCTGCTGTCGGGCGAGATCGACTTCTACGAGCAGGTACCGATCGATCTGCTGCCGCTGTTCGAGGGCAATGACGAGATCACCGTCCACATCGCCAACACGCTCGGCTTCCAGAACATCGGGCGGATGAACTTCCTGTACCCGCCCTTCGACAACAAGAAGATCCGCCAGGCGGCGCTCTACGCGCTGACCCCAAAGGACTTCATGGACGCGATGACCGGCAACCCGGAATACTACCAGCTCTGCGGTTCGATCTACGGCTGCGGCACGGTGCTGGCGAGCGAGGCCGGGGCGACGGCGCCGGACATGGCCAAGGCGAGGCAACTGCTGCAGGAGGCAGGCTATGACGGCACGCCGGTCGTGCTGATGGCGCCGACCGACGTCCCGACCGTCAGCATCCAGCCCAATGTCGCGGCCCAGTCGCTGCGCCAGGCCGGCTTCACGGTCGACATGCAGGCGATGGACTGGCAGACGCTGGTCACCCGCCGCGCCAGCCAGGCGCCGCCGAAGGAAGGCGGCTGGAACCTGTTCTTCACCAATTTCGTCACCTCCGACATGGCCGACCCGCTGTCCAGCTTCCCCTTGAACGGCAAAGGGCCGAAGGGCGGCTGGTTCGGCTGGCCGACCGACCCGGTGGCCGAGACTCTGCGCGCCCGCTTCGCCCGCAGCCAGGATCCGGCGGAGCAGAAGGCGATTGCCGAGGAGCTGCAGAAGCACGTCTATGACGAGGTGATGTACCTGCCGCTCGGCCAGTACAGCGTCCCCACCGCCTGGCGGAACGTCCTGACCGGAGTGCTGAACGGGCCCGCCCCCTATTTCTGGAACATCGAGAAAGCCGAATAGCGGACGGGCGCCGTGCTGACCTATCTCGCCCGCCGCATCCTCGCCACCCTGCCGGTGATCCTGGTGGTGGCGCTGGTGGTGTTCCTGCTGCTGCGGCTGACGCCCGGTGACCCGGCGGCGATCATCGCCGGCGACCAGGCGTCGCCGGAGCAGTTGGCCGCCATCCGCGCGGCGCTCGGCCTCGACCAGCCGCTCCACGTCCAGTTCCTGGGCTGGATCGGCCGGCTGCTGCGCGGCGATTTCGGCGTGTCGCTGATCTCCAAGGTGCCGGTGGTGCAGATGGTCGGCCAGCGACTGGAGCCGAGCCTGAGCCTGGCCGTGCTGACCATCGTCGTCGCCGTCGCGGTGGCTGTGCCGCTCGGCACCCTTGCCGCCTGGCGCCAGGGCGGCTGGGTCGACCGCATCACCATGTCGGTCTCGGTGCTGGGCTTCTCGGTGCCGGTCTTCGTCGTCGGCTATCTCTGGATCCTGCTGTTCGCGATCGAATGGAAGCTCCTGCCCGTGCAGGGCTTCAAGAGCCTAGCCGACGGCCTCTGGCCGTTCCTGCAGCGCATGATCCTGCCGGTGGCGACGCTCAGCCTCGTCTACATCGCGCTGATCGCCCGCATCACCCGGACCAGCGTGATCGAGGTGATGGGCGAGGACTATGTCCGCACCGCCCGGGCCAAGGGCATCAGCGAGCGCGCCGTGCTGTTCCGCCACGCCCTGCGCAACGCGGCGGTGCCGATCGTCACCGTGATCGGCATCGGCATCGCCCTCCTGATCAGCGGCGTGGTGGTGACCGAGAGCGTGTTCAACCTGCCCGGCATCGGCCGGCTGACGGTGGAGGCGGTGCTGGCGCGCGACTATCCGGTGATCCAGGCGGTGATCCTGCTGACCTCCTTCGTCTATGTCGCGGTCAATCTGGTCATAGACCTGATGTACACCGCGCTCGACCCGAGGATCCGCTACTGATGGCCGCCGGAGCGCCCCTGGACCTGCCGCAGCGCAGCCCGTTCCAAGCCACGGTCAGGGCACTGACCGCCAACCTGCCGACGCTGATCGCGGCGCTGGTCCTGGCCCTGATCATCCTCGGCGCCCTGTTCGCGCCGCTGCTGTTCACCCAGGACCCGGCGGCGATGGCCCCGGCCCTGCGGCTGAAGCCCAGCACCTGGGAGCATTGGCTGGGCACCGACGCCTATGGCCGCGACCTCTATTCCCGCATTGTCTACGGCGGCCGGGTGTCGCTGGTGGTCGGCATCGGCGCCGCCGCGGTCAGCGTCGCCATCGGCCTCGCCATCGGCCTGGTCTCTGGCTTCTTCCGCGCCGTCGACGCGGTGGTGATGCGGGTGATGGACGGGCTGATGGCGATCCCGAACATCCTGCTGGCCATCGCCGTCGTCGCCCTGTCCGGCGCGACGCTCTGGACCGTCCTCGTCGCCATCACCATCCCGGAGATCCCGCGCGTGGTCCGGCTGGTGCGGTCGGTGGTGCTGTCGGCGCGGGAGGAACCCTATGTCGAGGCCGCGATCGCCGCCGGCACCTCCCTCCCCCGGATCCTGTGGCGGCACCTGATGCCCAACACCCTGCCGGCGCTGATCGTCCAGGGCACCTATGTCTGCGCTTCGGCGATCCTGACGGAATCGATCCTGTCCTTCCTCGGCGCCGGCCTGAGCCCGGAGATCCCGACCTGGGGCAACATCATCGCCGAGGGTCGCAACTACTTCCTGGTCAAGCCGACTCTGATTCTGTGGCCGGGGCTGCTGGTGTCGCTGACCGTGCTGTCGGTCAACCTGGTCGGCGACGCGCTGCGCGATGCGCTCGACCCGCGCATGGCGAAGAGGGGCTGAGATGCCGGACATCACTCCTACCGACGCCCCGATCCTGGAGATCCGCAACCTCGCAATCCGCATCGCCGGCCCGGCCGGGGCGCCGCGGGTGGTCGAGGACATCTCGCTCGAGGTCCGCGCCGGCGAGACCGTCTGCGTCGTCGGCGAGAGCGGCTCCGGCAAATCGGTCACTGCGCTCGCCACCATGGGGCTGCTGCCGCGCCGGGCGCTGGAGCCGGCGGCGGGGTCGATCCGGCTGGAGGGCGAAGAGCTGCTGGGCGCCTCGCCGGCCCGGCTGCGTGCCCTGCGCGCCACCCGCATGGCCATGGTGTTCCAGGAGCCGATGACGGCGCTGAACCCGGTCGCCACCGTCGGCCGGCAGATCGAGGAGGTGCTGCGCACCCACACTGGCCTCGGCGCCGCTGAGCGGCGCGCCCGCATCCTGGCGATCCTGCAGCAGGTGCATCTGCCGGAGGTCGACCGCATCTTCGCATCCTATCCGCACCAGCTGTCGGGCGGGCAGCGCCAGCGCATCGTCATCGCCATGGCGCTGGTGCTGCGGCCGCGGCTGCTGATCTGCGACGAGCCGACCACCGCGCTGGACGTGACGACCCAGCGCCAGATCCTGGGCCTGATCCGCGAGTTGCAGGAGCAGCAGGGCACCGCCGTGCTGTTCATCACCCACGACATGGGCGTGGTCGCCGAGATCGCCGACCGCGTCGTGGTGATGCGGCGCGGCCGGCTGGTCGAGACCGGCGGCACGCAGGAGATCCTGCGGCGGCCGGCCGAGGCCTATACCCGCACCCTGATCGCCGCGGTGCCGAGCCTGGTGCCGCGGGCGCCGCGCGCCCCGGTCGACGCCCCGCCGGTGCTGGAGACGGCCGGCCTGGGCAAGACCTATCGCAGCCGATCCGGCCTCGCCCGGACGCGCGAGGTCGCGGCCGCCGAGGGCGTGACCCTCCGCCTGGCGCCGGGCCGCACCCTCGGCATCGTCGGCGAGTCCGGCTCGGGCAAGTCGACCGTGGCGCGCTGCGTCATGCGGCTGATCGCCCCCTCGGCCGGCGAGATCCGGATCGGCGGCACCGACATCGCCCGGCTGTCGCGCCGCCAACTGCGGCCGCATCGCCGTCGGGTGCAGATCGTGTTCCAGGATCCCTACCGGTCGCTGAACCCGCGCCTCAGGGTCGCCGACACGCTGATCGAGGGGCCGATGAATTTCGGCCTGCCGCGAACCGAGGCGCTGGAGCGGGCGCGGCGGCTGATGCCGCTGGTCGGGCTCGACGCCACGGCGCTCGACCGCTTCCCGCACCAGTTCTCCGGCGGCCAGCGCCAGCGCATCGCCATCGCCCGGGCGCTGGCGATGGAACCGGACCTGCTGGTCGCCGACGAGGCGGTCTCGGCGCTCGACGTCTCGGTTCAGGCCCAGGTGCTGACGCTCTTGGAGGAGATCCAGGACCGCCTCGGCATCGCCATCCTTTTCATCACCCACGACCTGCGCGTGGCGGCGCAGATCTGCGACGAGGTGGCGGTGATGCGCCAGGGCCGGGTGGTGGAGATCGGGCCGGCGGCCGAGGTGCTGCGCCGGCCGCGCGATGCCTACACCCGCCAGCTGTTCGAGGCGGCGCCGGGCCGGCACTGGGACTTCGCCAATTTCCGCCCGGTGGCGCTGGCGGCCCCGGCCGAGGCCTGACCCGGGGCCGCGGCTCAGCTGAGCGAGAAGCCCAGCGCCTCCGCCTCTTCCGGCCGCAGCACGCCGTCCGCGACCCGGCCGGAGGCCGCCTGCCAGTCGTAGAGCGCCTTGGCGGTGAAGCCGTTGAGCACGCCGGCGGTGAAGCCCCAGTCCGGGATCAGCCCGCGGCCGATGAAGGCGTCCTGCAGCAGCCGCACCTCGGGGCCGCTCGACCCCGGCATCAGCCGGGCCAACCCCGGGTCCGCGCCGCGCTCCGCCACCAGGCGCAGATGCCGGCCGGCGATCAGCAGATCGTCGAAGGCAAGGCCGGTCTCGGCCAGGTCGGGGCTGGCGGCGAGCCCTGCCGCCGCGCGGAAGGCGGCGTAGTCGCCGGTCGGGTCGGCCGGCGGCAGGTGCCGGCCCGGCAAGGTCTGGCAGCCGGCGGAGGAGAACTCGATGCCGTCGCCCGGCCAGCCGGCGGCGTGGATGTTGTCCTCCGGCGCGCAGATGTCGAAGCGGCCGGACAGGTCGTAGCCGGCGGCATCGGGCGAGCGCCAGACCGGCACCTCCACGGTGCGGTCGAGCTGGAACGCCCCCTCCTCCGCCGGCCGGCCAGCGGGCACATGGGGGCCGACGACATAGGGGTGCAGGCCCGACGCCAGCATGTTGGCGATGCGCCGGTCCGGCGCCTCGACCTGGCAGCGCATGTAGTGGGCGTTCGGGACGGTCGAGCCGGGCCAGGCGATCAGCCGCCCCGCCGGCCGGTCCCACACCCCGAGGACGCAGCGCGGCACGTGATGGTCCGGCCGGACTTCGCGCAGTTGCAGCGCCTCGGTCCACCGGCCGGCGGAGTCCGGATCGGCCAGGGCACAGCCGCGCAGCCCGAACAGGATCCTCGCCCCGCGTGGCCGGAAGCGGGACAGGCGGCACAGCGCCTCGAAGGTCCCGGCATTCGCGGTGAAGACGGAGCCGGCGAAGGACGCCGCCAGGTGCGCGTAGTTCGGCGAGCGGTGGTCATCGTGCCAGACCGGCGGCATCGGCATCCCCTATGCCTCGAGCAGCGCATGCAGCCGGGCTCCGACCGCCGGCAGGAAGCGGCGGTTCTGCGCCATGTGCGGGCCGACCGTGTAGACCGCGGCGACGAGGCTGCGGCCGGAGGGGGCTTCCCAATAGGCCATGTCGTGCCGGGTCTCGCTGGTCCAGCCGGCCTTCGACCACAGCCGGACATCCCTGGGCAGCGTCTCGCCGAGGAAGCTGCGGACCTGGTCCTCATAGTCCGGCGGCAGCCGGTCCGGGTCGCGCTCCGGCTCGCGGTCGAGCAGAACCATCATCCGGCCGCAGGCGGCGGGCGAGACCAGCTGACCGGCGACGATGCCGTGCAGCAACGCCGCCGCCGCACGCGGGGCGATCAGGTTGCCGCCATGGGCCCGCGCCGCCTTCTCCCGGCCATAGGGCGAGTCCTCGTAGGTGCCGTGCCACAGCCGCAGCCGGTCGAACTCCGGCCAGGCCCAGCCTTCGAACCAGCGCTGGATCGCCTGTCGCTTGTCCCACCACGCCGCCATCTCCGCATCCGGCAGCGGACCGCCCGGCGTGGTGCCGGTCATGCGGCCGAACAGGTAGGTGGTGGCGTCGTTGCTGGACTGGCGGATCATCGCCGACAGCGCCCGCAGATCCTCCTCGGCCGGCTGCAGCAGACCGGCCTCGACCCAGTGCTGGAAGGCGACGAGATAGAAGCTCTTGCAGGTGCTGGCCGGATAGACCGCGACCTCGTCGCGATGGCCGAAGACCGGCCCGTCCGAGTAGCGGTCAGCGGCGCCGTCGCGCAGCCGGCCGGGATAGAGCCGGAATGTCAGGCCGAAATCCTCGGGCCCGACCTCGCCCTTGAACTCGTCCAGCAGGTTCTGGACCAGCGCGGCGCCCATCAGCCGGCGCAGGCGGCGACGAAGGCGGCGAGGATGGCGCGGTCGGCCTCGCTGCGCAGGTATTCCGGGTGCCATTGCACGCCGAGGCAGAAGCGCTGTCCCGGATGCTCGATCGCCTCCACAACGCCGTCGGGGGCGACGCCGGAGACGATCAACGCCGGCCCCGCCGCCTTCACCGCCTGGTGGTGCGAGCTGTTGACGCCGAAGCGCGCCGCGCCGGTGATGCGGGCCAGCAGCGTGCCGGGCGTGACCTCGACCTCATGCGCCGCGGTCCAGCCGGCCGGGTCGTGGATCTTGCGCTCCGGGCTGTGGTCCAGCGCGTTGTCGATCTCGGCCGGGATGTGCTGCACCAGCGTGCCGCCCAGCACCACCGCCAGCAGCTGTTCGCCGCCGCAGATGCCGAGCACCGGCTTGTTCCGCGCCACCGCGCCCTTGACCAGCGCCCATTCGAACTGGGTGCGCACCGGCTTGGTCTTCACCGTTTCGTGCACCGAGCCGGCGCCCCAGAGCGCGGGGTCGACGTCGAAGCCGCCGCCGGTGACGGCGACGCCGTCGCACAGGTCGAGATAGCGGTCGACCGCATCGACCAGATGCGGCAGCGCCAGCGGCACGGCGCCGTGCTCGGCCAGCGAGCCGCAGTAGTTCTGCCGCAGCGCGTACCAGGGCGAGGAGGAATAGCCGCCCGGCTCCTCGGCATCCAAGGTCACTCCGATGACGGGCCCATGTTTCAAGGAGGAGGGCATGATCGTCCTGTGCGGAAGCGGAACGGGTCCCTCGGTGATGCCCGGCGCCCCGGCGGCTGTCAAATTCCGGTCGGTTATGGGCTTCGTATCGGCCGTTATCGCCTGGCGCTGCGGGTGCGCTGCGTCGGCTTGCCGGTGAGGTGGTCGAGGAACAGATGCGCCGCCTGCGACAGCGGGTAGTTCTCGTGGTGCAGCGCCGTGATCGGCAGGGTGATCTCCGGCACGATGGCGCGGACGGTGACGTCCGGCACGGCCCAGGCCTGGGCGGTGTGCTCGTCGACGATGGCCGAGCCGGCGCCGTAGCGCACCAGCGGCAGCGCCAGGTAGTAGGTCTGGATCAGGTTGCGCGGGGCGTAGCGGATGCCGGCGCGGTCGAAGGCGTCGGACAGGGTGGCGCCGATCGAGGTGTCGGGGTCGACGCCGATCAGTGTCTCGACATCGATCCGGTCGAGCGTGATCTCCGCCGCCTCGCCAGGCCCGAGCGGCGCGGTCGAGAGGTGCACCAGCCGCGACGTGCCGATGGCGATCTTGCGCATGCCCGGCGGCAGCACCGGCTCATAGGCGATGGCGAGGTCGAGGCTGTTGGTGGCGACGAGATCCAGGATCTCGCGGGTGTGGTGGGTGCGCAGGTCGAAGCTGACGCCGGGGTGGCGGCGGTGGAACGACGCCATCTGCTCGGTCATGAAGCCGAAGCCAAGGCTGGGCAGGCAGGCGATGCGGACATGGCCCTCGCGCCCGCGCCGGAGGTTGGCGGCGATGCTGGAGATCCGCTCCAGCCCGGCGAAGGTGCGGTCGATCTCAACCTCGAGCAGCTTGGCCTCGCGGGTCGGCACCAGCTTGCCCTTGACCCGCTCGAACAGGCGCAGGCCCAACTGGTCCTCGGCATGGCGCAGCAGCTTGCTGACCGCCGGCTGCGAGACGTTCAGCAGCTCGGCCGCGCCGGTGATCGACCCGGCCTTCTGCACCGCCTGCAGCGCCTCGATATGCCTCAGCCTGATGGTCATTGCGTCTCCTCCGCCCGGACCGGGATGGCACAGCGGCGGGGGCATGACAAGCGCGCCCGGCCGTGCGAGGGTCCGGCCATGATCCGGATCACCGCCCGCATCGCGCTGGACGAGCGCGACTTCGAGGAGAGCTTCATCCTCGCCTCCGGCCCGGGCGGGCAGAACGTCAACAAGGTCGCGACCGCGGTGCAGCTACGCTATCCGATCGACCGCGCCGGGATGCCGGAGGACATGCGGGCGCGGCTGGAGACACTGGCCGGGCAGCGCCTGACCAAGGACGGCGTGCTGGTGATCACCGCCCGTGAGCATCGCAGCCAGGAGCGCAACCGGGCCGAGGCGGTGGCCCGGCTGGTCGACCTGTTCCAGCGCGCCGCGGTGGCGCCGAAGAAACGCCGGCCGACCCGGGCGACGCTGGGCAGCAAGATCCGGCGGCTCGACTCCAAGAGCAAACGGTCGTCGGTGAAGCGGATGCGCGGCAGCCCGGGCGAGGACTGAGACGGAATTCGCTTCAAATTGCTGCCATCTTGCGCGCTTATGATGAAGTTCCCATGCGGCGGGGGCCGTGGGACACGGGAGGGGGACATCATCATGAGTTTCGGCCTGTCGCATCGCGTGCTCGCGGTCGCGCTGACGCTGGCCCTGGCCGGCACCGCCGCCGCGCAGACGCCGCCGGCACCCGCCGACCGGGCGGCCACGATCCAAGCGGAGCAGGACGCCGCGTGGGAGGCGGCCAGGAAGGTGGTCCAGCGCGGGCCGGTCGACATTCCGCTGATCGACCAGGGCACGCTGGCCCTGCCCGAAGGCTATGCCTTCGTGCCGAAGCAGGAATCGGCCCGCCTGCTGCGCGCCTCGGGGAACAGCGCCAGCCCGACGCTGATCGGCCTGGTCTTCCCGCTCAGCGACGAGCAGTGGTCGGCGTCGATCGACTACACCGAAGAAGGCTATATCCGCGACGACGACGCCAAGGACTGGAACGCCGACGAGCTGCTGACCAGCCTGAAGGACGGCACCGAGGCCGAGAACCAGGACCGGATTGCCCGCGGCTTCCCGCCCCTGGCGGTGACCGGCTGGATCGAGGTGCCGCAATACGATGCCGCGACCCATCGCCTGGTCTGGTCCGCCAAGGTGGTCGAGACGGACAACCCGCGGGACCAGGGCACGGCGAACTACAAGACCTATGCGCTGGGACGCGAGGGCTATTTCGGCCTGAACCTGGTGACCTCGACGGCGACGGTCGAGGGCGACAAGAAGTATGCTCGCGAGCTGCTGAGCGCGATCAGCTACAGCCCCGGCAAGCGTTATGCCGACTTCACCGAGGGGACTGACCGGGTGGCCGAATACGGGCTGGCGGCGCTGGTGGCGGGCGTGGCGGCGAAGAAGCTGGGGCTGATCGCCATCATCGGCGCCTTCGTGCTGAAATTCGCCAAGGTGTTCATCATCGGCTTCGGCGTCTTCGGCGTCGCCCTGGCCAAGCTGTTCCGGCGGAAGCCGCGCGACGGCGGCGTTTCCTGAGAGGGCCCGGCACCAGTCATGATCAAGGCGCTTCTGCTGCTGGTCGGCGGCCTGAAATTCGGCCCATTGGCGCTGACCGGCGGCACCATGCTGCTGTCGCTGGTCACCTACGCCTTCGTGTTCGGCTGGGGCTATGCCGCCGGCTTCGTGCTGATGCTGCTGGTGCACGAGATGGGGCACTACATCGCGGCCAAGCGGCGCGGGCTGAATGTCGGGGCGCCGACCTTCATCCCCTTCGTCGGCGCCTGGATCCAGCTGAAGGAGCAGCCGATGAATGTCGAGACCGAGGCCTATGTCGCCTTCGCCGGCCCGTTCCTCGGCACGCTCGGCGCCTTCGCCGTGTATTTCTGGGCGCGCGAGGTGGACAGCCGGCTGCTGCTGGCCGTGGCCTATTCCGGCTTCTTCCTGAACCTGATCAACCTGCTGCCGGTGTCGCCGCTGGACGGCGGCCGGATCACCGCGATCCTGTCGCCGCGGGTCTGGCTGCTGGGCGCGCCGATCATGCTGGGGCTGCTGCTGTGGCGGCCCAGCCCGGTGCTGCTGCTGGTGGCGCTGTTCGCGGCGCCGCAGGTGCTGAAGGCCTGGCGGCACGACCCGAACAGCCCGGAGGCCAAGGCCTATTACAACGCGCCGCTGGACGCCCGGATCGAGTATGGCGTGCTGTATCTCGGCCTGACCGCGCTGCTGGCGATCATGACCTACAGCGTGCATGGGATGCTGGAAGGCTCTCGTCCCTTCTGACACTTGGCTGGCATGGCCGTTGCATGGCTCTGCGATCGGTTCGCAATCACCGACCGGAGAGGGTTCGCCATGAAGCGCGACGAGCTGACCGAGAAGATCCTGGACATCAAGCGCGAGAAGGGCTGGAGCTGGCGCGAGATCGCCGAGACCATCGGCGGCCATTCGCCGGTGCTGGTCACCGCCGCCCTGCTGGGCCAGATGAAGCTGACCAAGCCACTGGCAGCGGAAGCCGCGATCCTGTTCGGCCTGACCCCGGCGGAGCAGCGGATGCTGAACGAGCCGCCCTATCGCGGTTCGTTCCAGGCGCCGCCGACCGACCCGCTGATCTACCGCTTCTACGAGCTGGTGATGGTCTACGGCACCACCTGGAAGGAGCTGATCCAGGAGGAGTTCGGCGACGGTATCATGTCGGCGATCGACTTCGACCTGCAGATCGAACGCCAGCCCGACCCGGCCGGCGACCGGGTGAAGATGACGATGTCCGGCAAGTTCCTGCCCTACCGCTACTACGGCGCCACCGGCAACGCCCCGAGATTCGGGTATCGGGAGGAGTGAGGACGACCGAGAGATTGAAGCCCCGGAAATCCACTCTCCCCCTCCCCCCGCAAGGAGATCGGAAGAAGCGGTCGAAGTGCGATCAGCTTCCCTACTCCGCCTTCCAGGCACCCCACAGCCGCGGCTTGTCGGCCGCCCAGGGCTTGTAGCCCTTCAGCTTCGGCCCGACCGCGTCGACCGCCGGGTCGTAGTACAGGCCGATGATCGGCAGCTGCTGCGCCATCAGCGCGTGCAGCTGCTTCAGCGCCTCCTTGCGCTTGGCGGCATCCTCGGTGCGGATCGACTGGGCCAGCAGATCCGCCGCCTTCGGGTCGTCCCATTGCCGGGCCGGGTTCTTGGCCTTGCTGCCGATCAGGATGCCGTACAGCAGCGACGGGTCGAGCCGGGCCGAGAACGAGAAGGATTGCAGCTGGAACTTGCCGGCGGTGTAGTTGTCGAGCTGCGTCGCCCAGTCCAGCACCTCAAGCCGCGCGTCGATCCCGGCCGCGGCCAGCATGGCCTGGATCATCACGGCGTTGTCGTACATGCCGTCATAGCGCTTGTTGGTCTGGATGGTGATCGGCTGGCCCTTGTAGCCGGCCTCCTGCAGCAGCGCCTGCGCCTTGGCCGGGTCGTAGGCCGGCCAGTCGAGGAAGCTTTCGTCGAAGAAGGTGCTGCTGCGCGCCACGGCCGAAGGGTTGGCCTCGGCCAGGCCGTAGGTGCGGGCCTGGGCGATCTGCTTCAGGTCGAGCGCATGGGCGATCGCCCGGCGGATGCGGATGTCGGACAGCAGCGGATCGGCGGTCTCGACCAGGATCACCGACCAGCCGAGGCCCTGGGCCGTCTCGACCATGCCGCCATTGGCCTTGGCCTGGTCGATCTGCCCCGGCGCCAGGCTGGGCAGCAGGTCGACCCCGCCGGTGGCCAGCGCCGCCTCCGCCGTCGCCGGGTCGGGCACGATCTGGAAGCGGATGGTGTCGGCATGGGCGATGCGGGCGCCGGCATAGCCGCTGCCGGGCTCGGACAGCGGCTTGTAGTCGGCGAAGCGTTGCAGCACCACCGCCTCGCCGCGCTTCCAGGAGGCCAGCGTGTACGGGCCGGTGCCGACCGGCGCGTTCCAGCTGCCGTCCGGATTGAGGCTGTCGGGGCTGATCGTGCCGCTGGCGAAGCACTGGACATTGGCGAGCTGCGCCAGGAACAGGGCGTTCGGCTCGGCCAGGCGGAAGCGGATCGTCTGCGGGTCCGGCGTCTCCACCGCCTCGACCTTCAGCCCGGCGGTGCCGTCGAACACCGGCCGGCAGCTCCAGCTGTCGGTCGCCCAGCGCCGGTCCCAGCTCCATTTCACCTCGGCCGAGGTGACCGGCTTGCCGTTGTGGAACACCGCGCCCTTGCGGATCTTGAAGTCGTAGATGCGCCTATCATCCGTGACCGTCCAGGACTCCGCCAGGGCCGGGCCGACCGTGAGGTCCTCGCGGTAGCCGACCAGGGATTCGACGACATGCTGCATCACCGTATCGGTGTTGCCGTCGCGGTTGATGCCGGGTTCGCTGCTGCGGATATCCGCGTTCAGCGCCACGGTGATGGTGCCACCGTCGCGGGGGGGCGCCCGCCCCGCCCCCCCGCCCGCCCCCCCCCCCGCGCCGCCCG
>NZ_JASATH010000043.1:0-46480 GCF_038440215.1 Inquilinus sp. OTU3971
GGGGCGCGGCCCCCCCCCCCCCCGGCAGGTCTTCAGGCCAGCTTGATCCCCAGCACGTTGGCACCGGTGTAGATCCCCAGCAGCACGATGGCGATGCTGCTGATCACCAGCAGGGCGTTGAATGCCGCGCCGCCATAGAGGTCGGGATCGGTCTCGGACCGCCGCAGGTACCAGACCGCCACCACCGCGGCGAGCAGGAAGATGCCGGTCGCCAACCCACCGATCTGGATCATCAGCACCGGCGACTGCACGGTCATGTAGGCCAGCCCCCAGATGACCGGCAGCGCCACGGTGAAGATGCGGATCCAGCGCGTCCGTTCCCGCGTGTCCTGCCAGTCCACCGCGCCGATGACGGCGAGCAGGTTGACATACATCCGCGCCCAGCTGGGGATCGCGGCCCACAGGGTCGAGCCCAGCACCGCGATCGCGCCGACCAGGAACAGGAAGCCCGCCCATTCCCCGAGCGTGTCGGTGTACATGCGCGAGACCGTGGTGATCATCTCGTTGCCGGCCGGCACCAGCCCCTGCGGATTCAGCACCGCGGCGCCCATGATGTAGAAGGCGATGGTCGAGAAGGTGTAGATGCACCAGGACAGGAAGGCATCCTTGTACATCACGCTGATCCAGCCCCGGGCCCGGCGCTTCCAGGCCTCGCTGCCGTCATTGGGGCCGACCGACCGGGCATAACCCTTCTCGACGCACCAGTAGGTGTAGAAGGTCAGCTCGTCGGCGCCGACGCCGGTGATGCCGAACATGGCGATCGCGGCGCCCACCGCCCCGGCCGGGATGGTCAGGGCCAGCCCGGTCGCCAGATCGTCGGCCGCGTAGGGGTAGGGCGTGAAGGGCAGGCCGAGCGCGATCACCACCGTGACGAAGGAGAAGACCACGACCAGCAGCACCGCGCCGCGCTCGATCAGATTGTAGTTGTTGGAATAGAGCAGGGCGATCGAGACGCAGACCAGCAGCGCGGTCCAGATCCCCAGCGAGACGGCGCCGAGCGGCGGCCCGCCCAGCGGCAGCAGGATCGAGAAGGCCAGGGCGGTGCCGCCCAGCACCCCGCCGACCTGCAGGATCTTCGACAGCGCCATGACGACCCACAGCAGGTTGACCCAACCGATGCGCCCGACTGCCGGCGGCACCTTGTTGTAGCCGGTCAAAGCCGGCTGGCCGGTGGAGATGGTCCAGCGCGCCAGCTCGACCTGCACCGCCACCTTCACGAAGGTCGAGAAGATCACCATCCAGAGCAGGGCGAATCCCACCTGGGCGCCCAGCGTGGTGGTGGCGACGAGCTCGCCGGAGCCGACGATCGACGCCGACAGGATCAGTCCGGGCCCGAGATGCTTCAGGCTATCGGCCCAGCCCGTGGGCGGCTCGCGTACGCCGTCGGGAGTGAGGTGATAGGGATCGTCGAGGTCTGCGATCCGCCGTTCGGCGATGTCGGTCATGGAGTTTCCCCTTCGCTGTGCCGCGCATCCGCCCGATCGTCGTCGGGTTTGCTGATGCGTCCGGTTCCGAGGGTATCGTCCGACATTTCGGCGCCATGGACGAGCCTAAACCGCCTTCTCCGCCAGAGGATGCCCCCATGGCCGGATGCGGGCGGACCTCCCATATCTTCTGTAAGGGAGCTCGGAAGCGTGAACGCGTCGCGTGCGGTCCTGTTTGCAGCGGTCCTCGCCGCTGGTCTGATCGCCGCCTCCCGCCCCGCGGCCGCGGAGGATGGTGCGGCCGGGGCTGTGCCGTCCCGGCCGGCGCTGATGATAGCGATCGATGGGCCGATCGGCCCGGCCACGGCGCGTCATGTGCACGATGCCCTGGCAGAGGCGGCAGGGCGGCAGGCCGGGATTGTCATCCTGCGCCTCGACACGCCGGGCGGCCTCGCCACCAGCATGCGCGAGATCATCGCCGAGCTGCTGGCCTCGCCGGTGCCGGTCGCCGGCTTCGTCGCACCGTCCGGCGCCCATGCCGCCAGCGCCGGCACCTATATCCTCTACGCGACCCATGTGGCGGCGATGGCGCCGGGCACCAATCTCGGCGCCGCCACGCCGGTGCAGATCGGCGGTGCGCCGCCCGGCCTGCCGGGGGCGCCCAGCCCGGGCGATGAGGACAAGGACGGAACCGGCGGCGACGCGATGATGGCGAAGGTCACGAACGACGCCGTGGCCTTCATCCGCAGCCTGGCGGAATTGCGCGGCCGCAACGCCGATTGGGCGGAAAAGGCGGTGCGCGAGGCGGCCAGCCTCTCGGCCAATGCCGCGCTTGCGGCCGGGGTGGTCGACCTCGTCGCCCGGGACCCGGCCGACCTCCTCGATCGGATCGACGGCCGCAGCGTCGCCATGGCGGACGGGACGCACCGGCGCCTGGCAACCAAAGGGCTGGCGCTGGAGACGGTCGAGCCCGGCTGGCTGATCCGGCTGCTGTCCGTCATCACCAACCCCAATGTCGCGATCATCCTGATGCTGATCGGCGTCTACGGCCTGATCTTCGAGTTCAGCAGCCCGGGCGCCATTGCCCCGGGCGTCATCGGCGCGGTCTGCCTTGTGCTCGGCTTCTATGCCCTCGACATGCTGCCGATCGACTACACCGGCCTGGCGCTGATGCTGCTCGGCATCGCCTTCCTGGCGGTCGAGGCGTTCAACCCCACCGTCGTGCTCGGCCTCGGCGGCGTCGTCTCCTTCTTGCTCGGCGCCGCCATGCTGCTGCGGATCCAGGGGCCCGGCTACCGCCTGTCCTGGCCGGTCATCGGTATCGCGATCGCAATGACGGCCGGGCTGGTGATCGCCGTCGGCCGTCAGCTCTGGCGGGCCCGGCAGCGTCCGGCCCGGGTCGGGGCGCAGGCGATGCAGGGGCTGCCGGCACGGATTCTCGACTGGGAAGGCGAGACGGGCCACGTCTTCGCCCGCGGCGAGCGCTGGCAGGCTCGTGGCGAAGCCAGTTTCGGTCCGGGCGAGATGGTGGAGATCGCCGGCGTCCGCGGGCTGACGCTTCTGGTCCGGCGCCGGACCGCGCCTCGGGACGGAGATCGACGATGACCATTCTCGACAATATGGCCTATGCCCTGCTGCTGGTGCTGGCGGCCGTCTTCATCGCTGCGGCGGTCCGCATCCTGCGCGAATACCAGCGCGGTGTGGTCTTCACCCTGGGCCGCTTCACCGGGGTGAAGGGGCCGGGCCTGATCCTGCTCGTCCCCTTCGTGCAGCAGATGGTGCGGGTCGATCTGCGCGTGGTGGTGCAGGACATCCCGCCCCAGGACGTGATCTCGCGCGACAATGTCTCGGTCAAGGTCAATGCGGTGCTCTATTTCCGCATCGTCGACCCGGAGCGCGCGATCATCGCGGTCGAGGACTTCATGGCCGCGACCAGCCAGCTGGCGCAGACCACGCTGCGCTCGGTGCTCGGCAAGCACGACCTCGACGAGATGCTGGCCGAGCGTGACCGTCTCAATGCCGACATCCAGGAGATCCTGGACCAGCAGACCGACGCCTGGGGCATCAAGGTCACCAATGTCGAGATCAAGCATGTCGACCTGAACGAGAGCATGATCCGGGCGATCGCCAAGCAGGCGGAGGCGGAACGGCTGCGCCGGGCCAAGGTGATCAACGCCGAGGGCGAGCAGCAGGCCGCCGAGAAGCTGGTCGAGGCCGGCCGGGCGCTGGCCCAAGAGCCGCAGGCGATGCAGCTGCGCTATTTCGCGGCGCTGCACGACATCGCCGGCGAGCGTTCCTCGACCGTGGTCTTCCCGCTGCCGATGGATCTCCTCGGCCACTTCACCCGCCGGCCGGACGGGGGCAGTGAGGACAAGCAGGGTTCCGATTGATGCGGGGTGCCGGAATTGTAGGGCGTCCGGAATATTTGCTTAGAACGCGTGGAATATTTACTCATCCGCAGATTGCGGCAAAATTGGCCGTGTACCCAATTTAGGTGGATCGATTTTCACGATGAACTAACGGATCATCAACATAATCGATTCTAGACTGCTCGCGATGTCGGGTTTTGGGGCCTGTCCCAGGGCCCGTCACTGCGACGACTCTCTTCTGATGACTGCTTTTCAGATCATTGCATAGGGCTCAGGGGCCCATCGGTCATGTTCAAGATGCTACTGCTCATCTGCGCGACCGGCGTGTCGCCGGGGGATTGCCAGATCGATACCGCGATCGATGTCATCCAGGGGCCGGTGACGGCGAGCGCGGCAGCCTGCGCCTTCCAGGGGCAGGCCCAGCTGGCGGATACGGCCCTGCCGATCCGGCCGGGAGAGACCTATCTGAAGGTGCGGTGCGCGCGCGAGGCTGCGGCAGCGCTGGGAGACATCCAACCCGGAGCGCCCCCGGCCGGGGCGGTCGCGGCCCCCGCGCTGTATCGCTGATCCGGGCGAACGGGCGGTCACCCCGCCCGCAGGTATTTCGCGCTGCTGTCGTGCTCGAACAGGTACAGCAGGGTGCGCAGCGCCTGGCCGCGCGGCCCCTCCAGCTCCGGGTCCTTGTTCAGGATCAGGGCAACATCGTCCTTCGCCACGGCCAGCAGGTCGCCCTGGGAGTCGATGTCGGCGACTCGGAACTCCGGCAGGCCGCTCTGCCGCGTGCCCAGCACCTCGCCGGCGCCGCGCAGCCGCAGATCCTCCTCGGCGATGCGGAACCCGTCCTCGGTCTCGCGGATCGTCGCCAGGCGCTGCCGCGACGTCTCCGACAGCGGCGGCGAATACAGCAGGATGCAACGCGACGCCGCGTCGCCGCGCCCGACCCGGCCGCGCAGCTGGTGCAGCTGGGCCAGGCCGAAGCGTTCGGCATGCTCGATCACCATCACCGTCGCCGCCGGCACGTTGACGCCGACCTCGATCACCGTGGTGGCGATCAGGAGGTCGATGCCGCCCTCGGCGAAGCCGGCCATGACCGCGTCCTTCTCTGCCGCCTTCATCTTGCCGTGCACCAGCCCGACTTTCTCGCCGAACATGCGGCGCAGGTCGTCGAAGCGGTCGGTCGCGGCGGCCAGGTCGCTGGTCTCCGATTCCTCGACCAGCGGGCACACCCAATAGGCCTTGCCGCCGCCCGCCAGGTGCCGACCGATGCCAGCCACCACCTCGTCGATCCGCTCGGCGGAGACGGCGCGGGTGTCGACCGGGGTGCGCCCCGGCGGCTTCTCGGTCAGCTTCGACACCTCCATGTCGCCATAGGCGGTCAGCTGCAGCGTGCGCGGGATCGGCGTCGCGGTCATCACCAGCACGTCGACGCCCTCGCCCTTGGCCGAGAGCTGGAGGCGCTGATGCACGCCGAAGCGGTGCTGCTCGTCGATCACGGCCACGGCCAGGTCGGCGAATTCGACGCTCTCCTGGAACAGCGCATGGGTGCCGACGACAATGCGGATCGATCCGTCGGCCAGGCCGGCCAGCGTCTCCTTGCGGGCCTTGCCCTTGTCGCGGCCGGTCAGCAGGCCCGGCTCCAGCCCGACCGGCTGCAGCAGCGCCGCCAGCGTGTCGCGGTGCTGCCGGGCCAGGATCTCGGTCGGGGCCAGCAGCGCCGCCTGGCGGCCGTCCTCCACCGCCGCCAGCATGGCCAGCAGGGCGACCACGGTCTTGCCGCTGCCGACATCGCCCTGCAGCAGCCGCAGCATCCGGGTCGGCGCTGCCATGTCGGCATAGATCTCGGCCAGGGACAGGCGCTGGGCGTTGGTCAGGGCGAAGGGCAGGGCGGCTTCGACCTTTTCCCGCAGCGACCCGTCGCCCGTGGTCGGCCGGCCGGGGCGCTGGCGGGTCGAACGGCGGAACAGCGCCAGGGCCAGCTGGTTGGCCAGCAGCTCGTCATAGGCCAGGCGCTGGCGGGCGGGGGCGACGGGCAGCAGGTCGGCTGCATCCTCAGGGGCATGGGCGCGGCGCAGCGCATCCTGCCAGCTGGGCCAGCCGCGGCGCTGCAGCCAGGCGGCGTCCTGCCATTCCGGCAGCTCCGGCGCCCGGGCGACGGCGTCGGCGATCACCTTGGCCAGGGTGCGCGGCTGCAAGCCGGCGGTCAGCGGATAGATCGGCTCGACCACCGCGATCGCCTCGCGCTCCTCCAGCGTGCCGATTCGGTCGGGATGCGGCATCTGCAGGCTGCCCTGATACTGCTCGATCCGGCCGGAGACGATCCGGGTCTGTCCGATCGGGAAGGTCGTCTCCAGCCATTTCGCCTGGGCATGGAAGAAGACGAGGTCGATCGTCCCGGTCGGGTCCGAGGCGCGGACCCGGTGCGGCGCGCGGGCGGACGAGCCCCAGATATGGCCGTCGATCCTGAGGGTCAGGGTGACGATGCCGCCGGGCGGGGCCTCGCGCAGGGTGACCAGCTTGCGCCGGTCGACCACGCCCGAGGGCAGGTGCCACAGCAGGTCCAGCGCCTTCGGCCCGGCCAGTCTTTCGATCAGCCGGGCGATCTTCGGACCGATGCCGTGCAGGGATTCGATGGCAGCAAAGAGCGGGAAGAGGATTTGCGGACGCAAGGCTCGGGTCTATATGGGGCTCACGTGGACACGCACCATAAGCCAATGACCGAGCCGACTGATAGCGATGCCGTGGCGCCGCTGCGCCGTCGCCTGCGCTTCCGCAGCTGGCACCGCGGCACCCGTGAAGCCGACCTGCTGCTCGGCGGCTTCGCCGATGCCGTGCTGGGCCGACTCGATGCGGACCAGCTCGCCCGCTACGGTGCGTTGTTGGAGAACAACGACCCCGATCTGTGGGACTGGGTGACCGAGCGGCTGCCGGTGCCGGCCGAGTCCGACAGCGACGTCCTGCGGCTGCTGATCGACTATGCCCGGTCGCGGGGGCGCGCATGAGCGCCCTGGCCGAACCTGTCGCCGCGCGAGCTGCCGCCCGGTACCGCACCATCGGCGGCGTGCCGCAGGGCCAGGATGCACGGCTGATCGCCGAGCTGGCGCGCAAGGCCGGCGACAAGGGCTTGCTGCATGTCGCAAGCGACGACGCCCGGCTGCCGGCGCTGGAGGCGGCGTTGGCCTTCTTCGCGCCCGACCTGCCGGTCGTGGTGCTGCCGCCCTGGGATTGCCTGCCCTATGACCGCGTCTCGCCGAATCCGGAGACGGTGGCGGAGCGGGTCGACGCGCTGACTCGCCTGCTGCTGCCGCGCGAGCCCGGCCGGCCCTTCGTCGTGCTGACCACGATCGGCGCCGCGATGCAGCGGGTGCCGCCACGCGCCGCCTTCGCCGAGGCCAGCCTGTCGGTGGCGCCGGGCCAGCGTATCGACCTGGAGGCGCTGCAGGGATTCCTGGCTCGCAACGGCTATGTCCGGGCCCAGACGGTGCGCGAGCCGGGCGAGTTCGCCATCCGCGGCGGCATCGTCGACCTGTTCCCGCCGGGGACGGATGAGCCGCTGCGGCTCGACCTGTTCGGTGACGAGCTGGAGAAGATCCGCCGCTTCGACCCGATGTCGCAGCGGACCACCGGCGAGGTCGACCGGATCACGCTGAAGCCGATGGGCGAGGTGTTCCTCGACCCCGCCTCGATCGCCCGGTTCCGCAGCGGCTACCGCGAGCTGTTCGGCGCCATCAACGACGACGATCCGCTGTACGAGGCGGTGTCGGCCGGCCGCAAGCAAGCCGGGATGGAGCACTGGCTGCCGCTGTTCCACGACCACCTCGACACGGTCTTCGACTACCTGCCCGACGCCTCGGTCACGCTCGACCATCAGCTGGAGCAGGCGCGCGACCAGCGCCTGGCCCAGATCGCCGATTTCTACGAGGCGCGGCTGACCCACCAGGCGGCGCAGAAGAAGGCGAAGGGCGTGCCGTACCGGCCGATCCCGCCCGATCGCCTGTATCTCGACGTGGCGGAATGGGATGCCGGGCTCGCCGGCCGGCCGGTGGCCAATTTCTCGCCCTTCGCCCCGCCGGAGGGCGGCGTGGATGCCGGCGGCCGTCGCGGGCACGACTTCGCCGAGGCCCGGGCCAATCCGGAGGTCAATCTCTACGCCGCGGTGCGCCAGCACATCGGCGAGCTGAAGACGGCCGGCAAGCGCGTGCTGATCGCCGGCTACACCACCGGCGCCCGCGACCGGCTGCGCTCGATGCTGTCGGAGCAGGGCCGCACCGATTTCGCCGTGGCCGAGAGCTGGGCCGGGGTGGAGAAGACCAATCCGGCCAGCGCCGTGATGGTGGTGCTGCCGTTGGAGCACGGCTTCGCGGCACCGGACCTCGCCGTGGTCACCGAGCAGGACATCCTCGGCGACCGGCTGACCCGGCCGCAGAAGAAGCGCCGCAAATCCGAGCAGTTCATCGCCGAGGTCTCGGCCCTGGCGGCCGGCGACATCGTGGTCCATCAGGACCACGGCATCGGCCGCTACGAGGGGCTGGAGACGCTGACCGTCGGCGGCGCGGCGCATGACTGCCTGCGCATCGTCTACGAGGGCGGCGACAAGCTGTTCGTGCCGGTCGAGAACATCGAGGTGCTGTCGCGCTACGGCTCCGGCGACATGGCCGTGCAGCTGGACAAGCTGGGCGGTGCCGGCTGGCAGGCGCGGAAAGCGCGCGTCAAGAAGCGGCTGAAGGACATGGCGGAGGAGCTGATGCGCATCGCCGCCGCCCGTGCCTTGCGCACCACCGCCGCGCTGCCGCCGCCCGAGGGGCTGTACGAGGAGTTCGCGGCCCGCTTCCCCTATGCCGAGACCGAGGACCAGCAGCGCGCCATCGACGAGGTGCTGGACGACCTGCAGGCGGGCCGGCCGATGGACCGGCTGGTCTGCGGCGATGTCGGCTTCGGCAAGACCGAGGTGGCGCTGCGCGCCGCCTTCGCCGCCGCCGCCAACGGCGTGCAGGTGGCGGTGGTGGTGCCCACCACGCTTCTGGCCCGGCAGCATTTCCGCACCTTCTCCGAGCGCTTCAAGGGCCTGCCGCTGCGCGTCGCCCAGCTGTCGCGCATGGTCACGCCGAAGGAGGCGAAGCTGGTGCGGGACGAGTTGGCGGCCGGCACGATGGATATCGTCGTCGGCACCCACGCCATCCTGTCGAAGCAGGTGTCGTTCAAGAATCTCGGCCTCGTCATCGTCGACGAGGAGCAGCATTTCGGCGTCAAGCAGAAGGAGAAGCTGAAGGCGCTGCGCGAGGACGTGCATGTGCTGACGCTGACGGCCACGCCGATCCCGCGCACGCTGCAGATGTCGCTGTCGGGCGTGCGCGAGCTGTCGCTGATCACCACCCCGCCGATCGACCGGCTGGCGGTGCGCACCTTCGTCCTGCCCTTCGACCCGGTGATCATCCGCGAGGCCGTGCTGCGCGAGCATTTCCGCGGCGGCCAGACCTACTATGTCTGCCCCCGGATCGAGGATCTGGGCGAGGCGCACCAGACCCTGCTGGAGCTGGTGCCGGAGGTGAAGATCGCGGTCGCCCACGGCCAGATGCCGGCGACCCAGCTCGAGGAGGTGATGAGCGCCTTCTACGATGGGCAGTTCGACGTGCTGCTGGCCACCGCCATCGTCGAATCCGGCCTCGACGTGCCCTCGGCCAACACCATGGTGATCCACCGCGCCGACCTGTTCGGCCTGGCCCAGCTGTACCAGCTGCGCGGCCGCATCGGCCGGTCGAAGCTGCGCGGCTACGCCTACCTGACCTACGGTCCGCGCAAGGCGCTGAGCAAGACGGCGCAGCAGCGGCTGCATGTGATCGAGACGCTGGACACGCTGGGCGCCGGCTTCACCCTGGCCAGCCACGACATGGACATCCGCGGCGCCGGCAACCTGCTGGGTGAGGAGCAGTCGGGCCATATCCGCGAGGTCGGGGCCGAGCTGTACCAGCAGATGCTGGACGAGGCGGTGCGCGCCGCCCGCGCCGGCGTCAGCGCGGTGGAGGATCTGGCCGACAGCTGGACGCCGCAGATCAATCTCGGCGTGCCGGTGCTGATCCCGGAGACCTATGTTGCCGACCTGCAGGTGCGGCTCGACCTCTACCGCCGGATCTCGGCGCTGGAGGGCCAGGCGGAGCTGGACGGCTTCGCCGCCGAGCTGATCGACCGTTTCGGCGCCCTGCCGGAGGAGGTCGAGAACCTGCTGGAGCTGGTGGCGATCAAGCGCCTGTGCCGCGGGGCCGGGGTGGAGCGGCTGGACGCCGGGCCGAAGGGGGCGGTGATCGGCTTCCGCGACAACCAGTTCGCCCGGCCGGACAAGCTGATCGGCTTCATCCAGCGCATGGCCGGGGCGATCAAGGTCCGGCCGGACCAGAAGCTGGTCTATGCCCGCGGCTGGGAAACGCCGCAGGACCGAGTGAGCGGCGCCCGCAAGCTGGTGCAACGCCTGGCCGATCTGGCGGGGTAGGGTCGATACTTGCTCCCATATTGGGATCGCGCTAAACTCGCGAAATGCGAATCATCGCCCGGCGGACACTGCGAGAATTCATCGCCAGTCTCGCCGGCCAGAAGTCCCAACCGGCCGTGAAGGCCGCGCTGGATGCATGGTTCGATGAAGTAAGCAAAGCCAGTTGGGCCAGCACCGCCGACGTAAAGCGGTTATATGCGACGGCGAGTGTCGTGACGTCCGAGCGCATCGTGTTCAACATCAAAGGCAACGACTATCGCCTGGTTGTATCTGTCGATTTCGAAAAGGCGATTGTCTGGATCAAATGGATCGGCACCCACAGGGCATACGACCAGATCGACGTGACGGAGGTGCAGCATGGCGACTGAAGTGAGGCCGATCCGCACCGAGGCGGATTATGAGGAAGCCTTGGGCGAGGTGGGCCGTCTTTGGGGAGCCAAAAGCGGCACGGCCGATGGCGATCGCCTCGATGTGTTGGCGACTCTGATCGATGCCTATGAAGCACAGCACCATCCGATGGACCCACCGGATCCGATCGAGGCCATCAGGTTCAGGATGGAGCAGCAGGGGCTGACCCGTCGGGATCTCGAACCGCTGATCGGGACCCGCGCTCGCGTGGCGGAGGTCATGAACCGCAGACGAGGCCTGTCGATCGACATGATCCGACGCCTGCACGAAAGACTGGGGATTTCGGCCGATGTGCTGATCCGACCGTCTTTGAGAGATGACACCGCCACCACCCGTTGAGTGCTCGATGGCGCCGGCGCAGCGCTGCGTGGAGCCGGGTAGAGCAGACAGCTAAGCCCGCTCCGACAGCGGGGCGGAGACGGCGTGCTCGCGGGCGAGGTCGAGCAGCGGCAGGAAGGCGCTCGGCTCCTGCGCGCCGGAGACGGCGTAGCGGCCGTCGAAGACGAAGCAGGGCACCGCCTGGATGCCGAGCTGCCGCGCCCGCAGGTCGGCCGCCTGGATCTCGGCGATGCCGATTTCACTGGCCAGGACCCCGGCCATGCGGCGGCGGTCGAAGCCGAGCTCCTCGGCGATGTCGATCAGGATCTCGCGGTTGCCGACATCCAGGCCGTGGACGAAATAGGCGGCGAACAGCGCATCGACCATGCGGTCGGCCTCGCCCAGCTCGCCGGCATGGCGGATCAGCCGGTGCGCCTCGACCGTGTTCGGAGTGCGGCGGATCACGCCCTGATTCAGGGGCAGGCCTTCCTTGCCGGCCGCCTCGGCGACCACGGCGTTGATCTGCCGCATGCGTTCGCGCCCGCCGAACTTGGCGATCATGTAGCTCTGCCGGTCGACGCCCTGCTTCGGCATCTCCGGGTTCAGCTGGAAGGGCTGCCAGCGGAGCTCGATGCCGGGCAGCGGCCGCATCGCCAGGGCGCGCTGCAGCCGGTGCTTGCCGATGTAGCACCAGGGGCAGACCACGTCGAAGAAGATGTCGATCCGCATTCACCCAGTATCCCGCGGGGGGCGGCGTTTGGGAATGGGATCGGCTTCCTGTACGGCCGCGGTGGCATCGCCATCGGCGATCTCCCCGGCCAGAAGGCCGACCGCCAGCGTGTTGCGCTCGGCCTCCTGCGCCTCGAGCGCGGCCTTGGCCCGGCGGTCCTGCCGCAGCCGGTCCGCCTTCACGGCCCGCTCGACCCGCTCCGGATCGCGCTGCCCGCCGCCACGGTTGCGCCAGTTCGGCATAGCCGGCCTCAGGACCGCTTCGGCTTCGCCTTGCCGCCGCCGACCCTGGTCTTCAGGATCTGCCGCGCGGCCCGATATTCGGTGCGGAAGCGCAGCAGTTGGCCGCAGAGGAAAGCGATGCGCCGCTTCAACTGCTGCTCCGGCGCGGTCTCGCCGCCCAGGATCCGGCCGTCGGCGGCGGTGACGAAATCGCGGATCGCCGCCTCGACTCCGGATGGTTCCAGGTTGTGCGCCAGCCGGTTGCGCAGGCGGTTCAGCTTCTCCGCCGCATCCAGTATGTCGTCCAGCGCTTCGTTCTTGATCAGGGCGCGGGCGAATTGGGTCTTGGTGAAGAAGTTGATCTGCAGCCCGTCCAGCGCCTGCGGGTTGGGCAGCATCTCCTGCAGCAGGTTGTTGATCTCCTCCTCCAGCAGGAGATGGCCCTTGAGAATGATCAGGGTGGCATCGTCCGTCCGCGGAAAGTGGCGGAGGAAGGTGACGAGGGAATCCTGGAGGTCCATGGCAACCGTGCGGCCGGAGGAGAGGCATCATCCGGGGGCGGGAGGCGGCTGGCAAGCGCGGCGATGCCGCGCCCGGCCGATCGCATGGCGTGTCGCCGCCTTCGCAGTCCGGGTCGGTTCCAGGCTAGCGGCAAGGTCCGGCATCCCGGTTAATGCGAGCCGTGGCTAGTCAGCAGCCGGCGATCGAGGGCCCCCATGGCGGATGACGATATCGACCTGAACGCGCTGAACGACGAGGAACTCGTCGAGCAGATGTGGGACGACCTCTATGACGGCCTCGCCGACGAGATCGTCGAGGGCGTCAACATCCTGCTCGCGCGCAAATGGACGCCCTACGACGTGCTGACCAAGGCGCTGGTCGAGGGCATGCGCATCGTCGGCATCGACTTCCGCGACGGCATCCTGTTCGTGCCCGAGGTGCTGCTGGCCGCCAACGCCATGAAGCGCGGCATGTTCGTGCTGCGGCCGCTCTTGGCCGAGACCGGCGCGCCCAAGGTCGGCAAGATGGTGATCGGCACGGTCAAGGGCGACATCCACGACATCGGCAAGAACCTTGTGTCGATGATGATGGAGGGCGCCGGCTTCGAGGTCATCGACCTCGGCATCAACAACCCGGTCGAGAACTACCTGAAGGCGATCGAGGAACATCAGCCCGACATCGTCGGCATGTCCGCCCTGCTGACGACGACGATGCCCTATATGAAGGTGGTGATCGATACGTTGAAGGAGCAGGGGATCCGCGACGACTACGTGGTGCTCGTCGGCGGTGCGCCCCTGAACGAGGAATTCGCACGGGAAATCGGCGCCGACGCCTATTGCCGCGACGCGGCGGTGGCAGTGGAGACGGCCAAGGACTTCATGCGGCGCAAGCACAACCAGGCGAAGAGCGCGACGGCCTGAGGGCCGACCGGTTCGGTGTCGCCGGGGTCGCCCCCGGCCCGGACCGGACGCTGCTGATCGCCTGCGGGGCCCTGGCGCGCGAGACGCTGGCCGTGATCCGCGCCAACGGCATCGCGGATCGCGTTGCCGTCACCTGCCTGCCTGCCATCCTGCACAACCGGCCGGAACGCATCGCCGACCGGCTGCGCCAGCGCATCCGCACCGCCCGCGCCATGGGCTGGAGCCGGATCCGCATCGCCTATGCCGATTGCGGCAGCGGCGGCGCCATCGACCGGGTGGCGGCGGAGGAGGGGGCGGAACGCATCGGCGGCCCGCATTGCTACGCCTTCTTCGCCGGGGCGGCCGATTTCGACCGGCTGATGGAGAAGGAGCCGGGCAGCTTCTTCCTGACCGACTACCTGGTCCGCCACTTCCAGGCCCTGATCGTCGAAGGCATGGGGCTGGACCGCCACCCGGAGTTGCTGCCGATGATCTTCGGCAACTACCGCCGCCTGGTCTACCTGGCCCAGACCGAGGACCCGGCCCTGCAGGCCCAGGCGAAGGCCGCGGCGGAGCGGCTCGGCTTGGCCTATGAGTACCGCCATACCGGATATGGCGAGTTCGCGCAGTTCGTGGCGGATTCCGCCTGACCCTTCACGATCGAGAGAGTCCATGCCGCAGCTCATCATCGTTTCCTGGCGCGACATCCCGAGCCAGGTCATCGCCAAAGCCGGCCGGCGCGACCAGGCCAAGGTGCTGCTGTCGCAGCGCTTCCAGGACGCGATCGACCGCGCCGCGATGCGCGGCAAGGCGCGTGACGCCGACAGCTATCTCGAGGAATGGAAGAAGTCCGAGCCGGTCGAGTGCGGCGGCGACCTGCAGGCCGAGGCCGATGCGGCCGCGGCGCGGATCGAGGCGGAATATGACGACGCCCGGCTGCGGGCTCTGGTCGAAGCCGGCGGCATCGCGGGCTGAGCGCGGCTCAGACGGACCCGGGGTCGGGATCTTCGAGCTGCTGGTGCAGATCCATACGGTCGTGCAGGATTCGGAGGATCTCGACCAGGCCGTCCGTCTCTCGATAGACGATGACATGTCGTCCGGCGGAGAAGCTTCGATAACCGCGGCGGATCTCGTCGCGCGCTCGGCCGAGGCTTGGTTTCCTCCGGAGCTGGAGGAACCTTGCCCGGATCTGGCCGAGATATCGGGCTTTCTGATCGAGGCCCCAGGTCTCGGCGGTGTAGCGGCCGATGGCCGTCAAATCGGCTTCTGCCTCGGCGGTGACGACCAGCCGTTTCACAGACGGGCGAAGAAGTCTTCGATCGCGTCGTCGCTGTCCAGGACCGTGACGCGGCCGGCGGCGAGATCGGCCTCGCCCTTCGCCAGCTCCTCTCGCAGCCGCTCCAGTTTCAGTCGGCGGATCTCGTCATGCTGCTGCATCAGGCGCAGCGCTTCGCGCACGACCTCGCTGGCATTGTTGTAGAGGCCTGATTCGACCTTCTCCCGGACCAACTCCTCGAGCTTGGGTGTCAGTGAGATGTGCATGGGGCGTCTCCTGGCCAAGTGCGCAGGATAACGCGAGAGCCAAGCTTTGACAAAGTATGGTCTGGCCCGAGTTCGACGAAGACGGAGGACGGGATCATGACGGTCCACCATCCCTGACGCGCCTGCGGCAGGCAATGCCGCTGCAAGACGATCCCGGCGGGGGCGTTCCTCCTAGCCTCGATCCCACAGAACTCCAGCATCCGAAGGCAGGGCATGACGGACACAGTGGTGAGCTCGGCGACCAAGGAGATCGCCATCGGTTTCGAGCGGCCCTTCGTCATCATCGGCGAGCGGATCAACCCGACCGGCCGTAAGATCCTGGCCGAGGAGATGAAGAACGGCGACTACAGCCGGGTGCAGTCCGACGCGCTCGCGCAGGTCGCGGCCGGGGCCCAGATGCTGGACGTCAATGCCGGCATCCCGCTGGCCGACGAGCCGCGCATCCTGGCCGAATGCATCCAGCTGGTGCAGTCGATCACCGATGTGCCGCTGTCGATCGACAGCTCGATCGTCGCGGCGCTGGAGGCGGGGCTGGCCGTCTACAAGGGCAAGGCCCTGGTCAATTCCGTGACCGGCGAGGACGAGCGGCTGGAGACGGTGCTGCCGCTGGTGAAGAAGTACGGCGCCGCGGTCGTCGCCATCTCCAATGACGAGACCGGCATCTCCGAGGATCCCGACGTCCGCTTCGCCGTCGCCAAGAAGATCGTCGAGCGGGCGCGGGACCACGGCATCTCCTACGCCGACATCGTGGTCGACCCGCTGGTGATGCCGATCGGCGCCATCAACACCGCCGGGCGGCAGGTCTTCACCCTGGTCCGCCGGCTGCGCGAGGAGCTGAAGGTCAACACCACCTGTGGCGCGTCCAATGTCAGCTTCGGCATGCCGAACCGCCACGGGCTGAACGCCGCCTTCCTGACCATGGCGATCGGCGCCGGCATGACCTCGGCGATCACCAATCCGCTGCATGCGGAGAGCCTGCAGGCGGTGCTGGGCGCCGACACGATGATGGGGCACGATCCGCACTGTGCCCGCTGGATCCGGCAGTACCGCGAGCCGGCGGCCGAAGGCGCCGAGGCCGCGGGCGCGCGCGGTGGCCGCGAAGGGCGTCGGCGCCGGGCGGCGCAGTGACTATGACGATGCGGCGCCTCGGCCGGGGCGCTGCGAGGGTGACGGGTTGGCGATGAACATGATCGATCCCGGGCAGCCGCCTGGTCAGGGTGCGACCCAGAGGGCGCTGGTCGTCTTCACCCCGTCCGGCCGGCGCGGCCGCTTCGCGCTGGGGACGCCGCTGCTGCAGGCGGCGCGGTCTCTGGGCGTCGATGTCGACAGCGTCTGCGGCGGCCGGTCGATCTGCGGCCGCTGCCAGGTCGAGATCGGCGACGGCCAGTTCGCCAAGCACGGTATCGAATCCCGCGCCGGCCACGCCTCGGAGACCGGGGCGGCGGAGCTGCGCTATGCCGAGAAGCGCGGGCTGAAGCCGGGCCGTCGGCTGTCCTGCCAGACCCTGATCCAGGGCGATCTCGTCGTCGACGTGCCGCCCGAGAGCCAGGTGCACAAGCAGGTCGTCCGCAAGGATGCCGAGCACCGGGTCATCGAGGTCGATCCGCCGGTCAAGCTCTACTATGTCGAGGTGCGCGAGCCCGACATGCACGATCCTTCCGGCGACCTGCGCCGGCTGGAGGAGGCGCTGGCCGAACAGTGGGGCATCACTGGCCTCGATTGCGACCTGCGGGTGGTGCAGCGGCTGCAGAAGGCCCTTCGGGACGGCGGCTGGACCTGCACCGTGGCGGTGCGCGAGCAGCGGGTGAAGCGTCTGCTCGCCGTCTGGCCGGGCTTCCGCGACAAGATCTACGGCCTGGCCTACGACGTCGGCTCCACCACCATCGCCTGCCATCTCTGCGACATCGAGACCGGCGAGGTCGTTGCCTCCGGCGGCGCCATGAACCCGCAGATCCGCTTCGGCGAGGATCTGATGAGCCGGGTCAGCTACATCATGATGAACCCGGGCGGCGACAAGGCGCTGACCGAGGCTGTGCGGGAGGCGTTGAACGACCTCGCCCGGCACGTCACCGCCCAGGCCGGACTGGAGGTCGAGGACGTGCTGGAGGTGACGCTGGTCGGCAACCCGATCATGCATCACCTGGTGCTGGGCATCGACCCGATCGAGCTGGGCGGCGCGCCCTTCGCCCTGGCCACCGACCAGGCGATCAACATCTGGGCGACCGAGATCGACCTCAGGATCCACCCGAACGCCCGGGTCTATGTGCTGCCCTGCATCGCCGGCCATGTCGGCGCCGACACCGCCGCGGTGATCCTGTCGGAAGAGCCGCACAAGTCGGACGACCTGCGGCTGATCGTCGATGTCGGCACCAATGCCGAGATCGTGCTGGGCAACAAGGACCGGCTGCTGGCCTGCTCCAGCCCCACCGGTCCGGCCTTCGAGGGCGCGCAGATCTCGTCGGGCCAGCGCGCCGCGCCGGGGGCGATCGAGCGGGTGCGGATCGATCGCGACACGCTGGAGCCGCGCTTCCGCATCATCGGCAACGAGCTGTGGTCGGACGAGGAGGGCTTCGCCCAGAAGGTCCGCCGCACCGGCGTCACCGGCATCTGCGGCTCCGGCATCATCGAGGTGCTGGCCGAGATGTTCCTGGCCGGCATTATCACCCAGGACGGGGTGATCGATGGCAGCATGGCGGCGCGCAGCGACCGTATCGTCGCCGACGGCCGCACCTTCAGCTACGTCCTGCACCGCGACGGCGAGCGCGAGCTGCGGGTCACCCAGAACGACGTCCGCGCCATCCAGCTGGCCAAGGCCGCGCTCTATGCCGGGGTGCGGTTGCTGATGGACAAGCTCGGCGTCGACCAGGTCGACCGCATCACCCTGGCCGGCGCCTTCGGCAGCCATATCGACGTGAAATACGCCATGGTGCTGGGGCTGATCCCGGATTGCGACCTGGCCAAGGTGGTGGCCGGCGGCAACGCCGCGGGCACCGGCGCCCGCATCGCCCTGGTCAGCCGCGCGGCCCGCGCCGAGATCGAGCAGGTGGTGCGCCGGGTCGAGAAGATCGAGACCGCGGTCGAGCCGATGTTCCAGCAGCATTTCGTCGAGGCGATGGCTCTGCCGCACAAGACCGCCGCCTTCCCGAACCTCGCCGCCGTGGTCGAGCTGCCGGCGCCGAAGGTAGCCGAGGCCGGCGACGGCGAAGGGGGGCGGCGCCGGCGTCGGCGCGGCTGAGGCCGGCGCCTACGTGCTGCGCCGGCCGATCCGGGCCAGCAGCACCACCGGCAGGATCCCGACCAGGACGATGGCGAGGGCGGCGATCGCTGCCTCCTCATAGGTTCCGCGCGCCGCCTCGCCGTAGAGATGCGTCGCCAGCGTCTCGACATTGAGCGGCCGCAGCAGCAGGGTCGCCGGCAGCTCCTTCATGCAGTCGACGAACACCAGCAGCCCGGCGGCGGCGAGCGCGGCCCTGGACAGCGGCAGATGCACGTGCCGGAAGGTGCCGGTCACGGTCTGACCGAGGCTGCGCGCCGCCTGGTCGAAGGACTGTGGGATGCGGCTGAACCCGGCCTCGACCGCGCCGGTGGAGATCGCCAGGAACCGGGCGACATAGGCATAGACAAGGGCCGCCCCGGACCCGATCAGCAGCAGCCCGGTCGAGACACCGAGCCATGCGCTCGCTGCCCGGTCGATCACCTGGTCGAGCGCGGCGACCGGGACCAGGATGCCGATGGCGATCACCGTGCCCGGCATGGCATAGCCGAGGGTCGAGAGCCGCTGCAGCGCAGCCGCCACCCGTCCCGGCCGCGACCGCGCCGTATAGGCGACGATCACGCCGAACAGCAGCACGGTGATGGTCGCGATCGCCGACAGGGCCACGGTGTTGATCGCCTCGGACAGCAGCCGGTCGGAGATCCCGTTGAACCGGAACCGCTTCCACGCCTCGACCGCGAGGTACAGCGCCGGGGCGGCGAAGCCGATCAGGATCGGAACGAGGCCGAGCGCCAGTGCCGCAAGGCCGGGGAGGGGGGCGAGCCGGTGCGGCGTGAAGCTGCGCGTGCGCTGCGCCGCGGTCCAATAGCGCTGCCGGCGGCGGGCCCAGCGCTCGATCACCACCAGCGCGACCACGAGCACGAGCATCGCCAGGGCGATCTGCGCCGCGCCGGGCAGGTCCGAGCGCGTCACCCAGGTGGTGTAGACCGAGATGGTCAGCGACCGCACCCCCAGGAACTCGGAGGCGCCGATGTCGTTCAGCGTCTCCATCAGCGCCAGGCTGACGCCGACGGCGATGGCCGGCCGCGCCAGCGGCAGCGCCACGCGCCGGAACACCTGGCCGCGCCGGGTGCCGAGCGTGCGCGACACCTCGACCAGGTTGGCCGCCTGGGTCAGGAACATCGCCCGGGTGGTGATGTAGACATAGGGGTACAGCACGAAGCCCAGCAGCACGATGCAGCCGGCCATCGACCGGATGTCGGGCAGCCGGAGCTCGCGGGGGCTGGAATAGCCCAGCAGCGCCCGGATCGCCCCCTGCACCGCGCCGAGCGGGTGCAGGATGTCGAGATAGGCGTAGGCGATGATGTAGGTCGGCACCGCCAGCGGCAGCAGCAGCGCCCATTCCAGCTGCCGGCGGCCCGGGAAGTCGTAGGCCGTCACCAGCCAGGCGCTCGAGGTGCCGATCACGGTGACGATCACGCCGACGCCGAACAGCAGCATGGCCGTCTGGCCCAGCGCCGGCGGCAGCACATAAGCAAACAGGTGCGGCCACAGCCCGATCGACCCCTGCAGCGCTTCCCAGGCCAAGGAGAGGACGGGCAGGGCGACCAGCCCGCCGATGAAGGCGGCGGCCGACAGCCAACGCCGCCCCGGCTTGCGCCGGGCAACGGTCGGGGCAGGGGCCTGCTGCAGAACGGCTTGGGTCATCGCGGGGAGACGGCGGGCGCGGATTCCGCCGCACCCGGACCGTCCGTCAGCCGTCGAACCCGACCTTCTCGGCCAGCTCGCTGGCCTGCTTGCGGTGCTTGACGATCTCGGTCAGCGGCACGGAATCGACCTTCAACTCGCCGAAGGAGGCGATGATCGGGTCGGCCTGGGCACCGGCCTTCACCGGATACTCGTAATTGGCCTCGGCATAGATCTTCTGGGCGTCGTCGGACACCAGGTACTCCAGCAGCTTGACCGCCTCGGCCTTGTTCGGCGAATGCTTGGCCAGGGCTGCGCCGCTGACATTCACCTGGGTGCCGCCATCCTTGAAGGTCGGCAGGATCACCTTGATCGCATTGCCCCAGGCGATCTGCTCCTCGCCGCCCTTACCGGACCGCATCAGCCCGACATAGTAGGAATTGGCGACGCCGATGTCGCAGATGCCGCCGAGGATGTCCTTGGCCACGTCGCGGTCGCCACCACCGGCCTTGCGGGCCAGGTTGGCCTTGACCCCGGTCAGCCAGGCCTCGGTCTTCTCGACGCCGTAATGCGCGATGTAGTCGGCGAACAGCGCCGTGTTGTAGGGGTGCTGGCCGGAGCGGATGCAGACCTTGCCCTTCCACTTCGGATCGGCCAGATCCTCGTAGTTGAAGGCGGTCAGGTCGAGGTCCTTATCGGCATAGAGCAGGCGGGCGCGGACCGACAGCGCGACCCAGTGGTTGCCCGGATCGCGCAGCTGTTCCGGCACCGCGGCGGTCAGGACGCTCGATTCGATCGGCTGGGTGACGCCCTTGTCCACCAGGTCGGCCAGGTTGCCGGCGTCGACCGCCATCAGCAGGTCGGCGGGCGAGCTCTGCCCCTCGGCTGCGACCCGCTCGGCGAGCCCGTCCTTCAGGAACACGGTGTTCACCTTGACGCCGCTCTTGGCGGTGTAGGCGTCGAGCAGCGGCTGGATCAGCCCCGGCTCGCGCGTCGTGTAGATGTTGATGTCGGCTGCGGCGGTGCCGGCGGTGCCGACGATGACGACACCCGCCAGAAGCGCGAGCCGGAATACGGAAACGTCCCTCATGGTGCGACTCCCCCTGTGCTTGTCTGGTCGGAGCTGCGACCAAGACGCGTTTGCTCCATCATACTGCGACCAAGACGCATTTGCTCCAGCACAGATGAATTCGCGCCGTCAAGCCGCTTGGTTACGCTCGTGGCATCCGGCCTCACTCGGCGGCGAACACCAGGACGCTGCCCGGATCGACGGAGACCGCGATCGGCTCGCCCGGCCGGACGTCGATCCGGCTGGTGGTGCGCAGGCGGAGCATGTCCGGGAAGCCCTCCACCTCGATCGACAGCTGCTCGATCTCGCCCAGAAAGGAAATGCTCACGATGCGCCCTGGCAGGCCCGCGCCCGGACGTGACAGGGACAGGGCCTGCGGCCGGATGCAGGCCACGGCGGCACTGCCTTCGGGCAGGGTGGTCGGAGCGGGGAAGGTGCCGAGCGGCGTCTCCACCCGGCCGTCGCGGACGGTGCCCGCGATCCGGTTGAGCGAGCACAGGAACTCGGCGGCGTAGAGCGAGTTCGGGTGGTCGTAGATCTCGTAGCCGGTGCCGACCTGGACGATGCGGCCCTTCTGCATCAGCACCACCCGGTCGCCGGCCGACAGCGCCTCCTCGGGGTCATGCGTGACCATGATCGCCGTCGTGCCGAGGGCCCGCAGCGTCGCGATGGTCTCCTCCCGCACTTGCTCCCGCAGGCCGCGGTCGAGGTTGGAGAAGGGCTCGTCCATCAGCAGGATGATCGGCTTCGGCGCCAGCGCCCGCGCCAGGGCCACGCGCTGCTGCTCGCCGCCCGACAGCGTGTGCGGATAGCGGCCCGCCAGCGCTGCGATGCCGATGCGGCCGATCACTTCCGCCGCCCGGGCGCGCGCCGCCTCGCGCGGAAGCCGCTTCAGGCCGAAGGCGACGTTCTCCTCGACCGACAGATGCGGGAACAGCGCGTAGTCCTGGAACATGAAGCCGATGTTGCGGTCCTCCGGCTCGACGAAGCCGCCCGGCCCCGCGATCTCCGCGCCATCCAGCAGGATCCGGCCGCTGTCGGGGGCATCGACCCCGGCGACGATGCGCAGCAGCGAGGACTTGCCGCAGCCGGACCGGCCGACCAGGCAGACGATCTCGCCAGGCGCGATCGACAGCGATACGCCGTCCAGCGCCCGGACGGTGCCGAAGCTCCGGCAGATGCGCTCCAGCGTCAGCATTCGGTCCGCACTCTCGATTCCGCCCTGTGGTCCCCGCCCTGCTTAGAGCAGACCCGGCGGCGATCCAACCGCGATCCGTTGCGCGGTCCGTATTGGCGCGGACGGCGCCGTTTGCTATTGCCACGCTTCTGCCGCATTCCTTGTCGCGGCGAGGTGGATGTGAGAGCGGCCATGTTTCCCGAACGGCTTACCGAGGGCTATCGCGCCTTTCTCAACGGCCGGTTCGCCGCCGAGCGCAGCCGCTACGAGATGCTGGCTGAGGCCGGGCAGAAGCCCGAGATCATGGTCATCGGCTGCGTCGATTCGCGGGTATCGCCCGAGGTCATCTTCGACGCGGCGCCGGGCGAGCTGCTGGTGGTGCGCAACGTCGCCAACCTGGTGCCGCCCTACGAGCCCGACCGGGAGACCCAGCACGGCACCAGCGCCGCGCTCGAATTCGGGGTCCAGGCGCTGCGGGTCAAGCACATCGTGGTGCTGGGCCACGCCCATTGCGGCGGCATCCGCGCCTTCGCCGACGAGCAGGAGCCGCTGTCGCCCGGCGACTTCATCGGCCGCTGGATGTCGCAGATCGCCCCCGCGGCGGAAAGCCTCGGTCCCCGCAAACCGGAGGACGGCGACGGCTATCTGCGCCGGCTCGAATTCGCCTCGGTCGAGCTGAGCCTGCAGAACCTGATGACCTTCCCCTGCGTCTCGATCCTGGTCGGGCGCGGCAAGCTGCAGCTGCACGGCGCCTATTTCGGCGTCGCCTCGGGCCGGCTGCTGGTGCGCGACCCGGACACCGGCGAATTCGAGCCGGTGGTGGAGGAGGGGCGCGGCGGGCTCGCGGCCATCCGCGGCCCCTGATCCTTACCGGGCCATGGCGGCCCGCTGGCTGAGCCAGACGCTGGCGACCACCAGGACGAAGCCGCCCAGCTGCAGCGGGGTGAGGCTCTGGTCCAGCAGCCAGCCGAGCAGCGTCGCGACCAGCGGGCTGAGGAAGCCGAGCGAGGCGGCGGCGCTCGGCTCGATCCGCGCCAATCCGCGGAACCACAGTATGTAGGTCAGCGCCGCGCCGATCAGGCCGAGCCAGGCCATGCCGAGCACGTTGTCGAGGGTCGGGGGCGGCAGTGCCGGCTCCAGCCACAGCGCCAGCGGGATCAGCAGCAGGCCGCCCGCCGTCAGCTGCCAGGCGGTGAATGTCAGGTTGCTGACCGGCGGCTGCCAGTGCCGCGTCAGCACCGTGCCGCAGGCCATCGAGGCCGCGCCGGCCAGGCCGGCCGCGATGCCGATCGGGTCGAGCGCCGCCCTCGGCGTCAGCACCAGCAGCGCAATGCCGATCACCCCGGCGATGCCGGCCGCGACGGCGAGCGGCCGCACGGCCCGGCCGAGCACCAGCCGCGCCAGGGCGATCACGATCAGCGGCTGGATCGCCCCGACCGTCGCCGCCACCCCGCCTGGCAGGCGGTAGGCCGAGACGAACAGCATGGCCCAGAAGAACGAGAAGTTCAGGGCCCCGAGGATGAAGGCGCGGCCCCACCAGAGGCCGGTCGGCAGGGTTCGGACGAAGGCCAGCAGCAGGAGCCCGGCCGGCAGGGCGCGCAGCATCGCGACCGTCAGCGGATAGCCCTGCGGCAGGAACGCGGTGGTGACGTAGTAGGTGCTGCCCCAGATCGCCGGCGCGATGGCGGTGGTCAGCACCGCCGCCACGTGGCCGGCATTCGCCTTCGCATCCTTCTGGGCAAGGGAGATCGCCACGGCCGCCTCACGCGCATTCGAGGCCCACTGCCTCTTCTCGCCGATACCGTACTATCTTCACCCCTGCGAGATAACGATCGATATGGTGGCGACACTCGCCACCGAGAGTGAACGATATGGACCATATGGTCGCGCTGAAGGTGTTCCGGACGGCGGTGGAACTGGGCAGCTTCGCCCATGCCGCTAAGGCGCTGCAGCTGTCCCCGGCCGCGGTCAGCAAGAACATCGGCGAGCTGGAGCGACATGTCCAGGCGCGGCTCCTGAACCGGACCACGCGCCGGATGAGCCTGACCGAGGCGGGATCGATCTACTACCAGCAGGTCCGCCGCATCCTCGACGACATCGAGGATGCCGACCGGTCGCTCGGCGCGCTGCAGAACAAGCCGAGCGGGCTGCTGCGCGTGACCGCCCCCGTCTCACTGACGCTGCTGACCCTGTCGCCGGCGATCCCGGGCTTCCTGGCCCGCTATCCGGAGCTGTCGCTCGACCTCGCCCTGGACGACCGCCGGGTCGACATCGTCAAGGAGGGGTACGACGTCGCGATCCGCGGCAGCGACAGCCTGGAGGAATCGAGCCTGGTGGCGCGGAAGCTGTTCACGCTCGACCATGTCGTCTGCGGATCGCCGGACTATATCGGGCGCCGGGGCGCGCCCGAGCGGCCGGACGACCTCCGTCGCCACGACTGCGTCCAATTCACGCTGTCCGGCCATGCCGATGAATGGGCGTTCCGGCGGGGCGGGGAGGCGGTCCGGGTGCCGATCGACGGCCGGTACAAGGTCACCTCGAGCATCGCGGTGCGGGATGCGCTGCTCGCCGGTTTCGGCCTTAGCCTCGTGCCCCGCCGCTACGTGGCGGACGATATCGCCCGTGGAACCCTCGCGACCGTGCTGGACGGCTGGTCGGCGGTCGAGACCTCGGTCTACGCCGTCTACCCGTCGAAGCGATACCTCGTCCCGAAGGTCCGCGCCTTCGTCGACTTCATCGTCGAAATCTTCGCCAGGGTTTAATCCAGGCGGCAGCCCATCGTCAGTGGCCGCCGCCGGCCTCGCGCTCGGCCAGGATCGCCTCGCTGGTCGCCACCAGCACCGACAGCGCCACGCCCTCGGCGGCCAGCCCCACCTCCGGCAGCGCCGGGAAGGTCGGGGCGATGCGGATGTTGCGGTCGTCCGGGTCACGGCCATATGGGAAGGTCGCTCCCGCCGGCACCATCGCCACCCCGGCCTCCTGCGCCAGGGCCACGGTCCGGCGGGCGGAGCCGCGCCGCACGTCCAGGCTGACGAAGTAGCCGCCCTCGGGCTCGGTCCAGCGGGCGATTCCGGCCTCGCCGAGATGCTCGCCGAACACCGCCTGCACGCGCTGGAATTTCGGCACGATGATCTGCCGATGCCGCTCCATCAGCGCGGCGATGCCGGCCTCGTCCCGCAGCAGCCGGACGTGACGCAGCTGGTTCAGCTTATCCGGGCCGATCGATTGCCGCGACAGATGCTTGCGGGCCCAATCCATGTTGGCAGCCGAGCTCGCGAACAGCGCCAGGCCGGCGCCGGCGAGAGTGATCTTCGAGGTCGAGCCGAAGATGAAGGGCCGGTTGGCGTGGCAGTGCCGGGCGCAGGCCTCCAGGATGTTCGCCAGGACATGCGGCCGGTCGGTCATATGGTGCACCGCATAGGCGTTGTCCCAGAACAGCCGGAAGTCCGGGGCCGCGGTGGGCATCGCCGCCAGCCGCTCCACCGTCTCGGTCGAATAGGTCTCGGCCGTCGGGTTGCTGTATTTCGGTACGGCCCATAGTCCCTTGACCGACGGGTCCTGCGCCACCAGCCGTTCGACCACATCCATGTCCGGCCCGTGCCCGGTCAGCGGCACCGGAATCATGCGGATGCCGAAGCCCTCGCAGATGCCGAAATGCCGGTCATATCCGGGCACCGGACACAGGAACGTGATCGGCCCCTGCGCGGCCCAGGGCTTGTCGCCGTCCGGCACGCCGTGCGGCAGGGCGAAGGCGATGATATCGTGCATCAGCGTCAGGCTGGAATTGTTGCCGACCAGCACCTGCTCCGCCGGCGCGCCCAGCATGGGCGCGAACAGGGCCCGCGCTTCCGGCAGGCCGCGGACGTCGCCGAGATAGTTGCGGCAGTCGCTGCCGTCGGCCGCCTTGTATCCGTCCGGCCCGGGCAGGGACAGCAGCCCATTCGACAGGTCGAGCTGCTCCGCCGACGGCTTGCCCCGGCTGCTGTCCAGTTTCAGCCCGCGGGCGCGGAAGGCGACATGCCGGTCCCCCGCCTGCCGCCGGAAGGCGCGGAGGTCGTCGGTCATCATGGTCTCGAGGCGCTGCATGGCCGTCTCCGGGGCGCAGTCGTGGCGGAACGATGCGAAGGCTAGCGGGGCCGGGGGCCGCGGGGCCAGAGCGGAGCCATGCGGCGGCGGCGGCTCTGGATTGCCGGTTGCGTGTCGGGGGGCATGGCGGCCCGTTGGATGAAAGAGCCACCCGGCCGCCGTATATGGCCCCCGGGGAATAGGGACCGGCCTCGGCCGTTGTCCCCGTAGCGGGAAGGGAAGACACAGTGTGGGGGACGAGGTGCGGTCCAACCTTGCGGCCCATCTGCCGCGGCTCCGGCGCTTCGCCTGGGGCCTGGCGGGGTCGCGGGACGAGGGCGACGATCTGGTGCAGGCGGCCTGCGAGAAGGCGCTGGCCCGCTCGCACCAGTTCACGCCGGGCTCACGGCTGGACAGCTGGCTGTTCCGGATCGCCCAGACCACCTGGGTCGACCGGCTCCGCCAGTGCCGGATGCGGCGCACGGATGCGCCGGCTGCGCATCCCCGGCGGCATGACGCCGGGGATGGCCCGGTCCGTGCTGCAGCGGCGCTTTCCCGACCTGCTGCTGGATCTGCATCACCTGTACCGGCCGTCCGGCACCGCGTCGCTGCCGCCGCTCGACTTCGCCTATGCCACGCCCAATCGCGGCCCCTATGTCGATGTCGTGGCGCCCGGGGTGCGGGGGCCGGTGACCGACGCCTCCGGCACGGCCCGCCTGGTCACCGGCACGTCCTTCGCGGTTCCCTTCGTGGTCCCGGCCCTGGCCGCCGATCCGCAGCCGGCGGATGGCGAGCCGGCGGTGCTGCGCCGGCTGGTATCCCGGGCCCAGGATCTCGGCGCACCCGGGCACGACCCGATCTACGGCATCGGGCTGGTACAGGCCCCGCCGGGGTGCCCGAACGGATGAGGCGACTGAGCGGTCGGTGCTCGGTTCGGATCGGCCCGCAGGGGCGGCCGATCCGTCCGGTGCGTCAGCCGGCGGCCTTCGCCTCCTTGCCCAGCAGGTTGCGCTCGAGCTGGCTGCGCAGATCCTCGTCCGCGAAATAGGACAGGTTCTGCTCGCGGATCTTGGCGCCTTCCTCGTCATACAGGAAGGGCAGGGTGCAGTAGCGCGTGCCCTTGGTCACCGGCAGCGCCTCGTGCAGCAGCGAGCAGGAGAACACCACGGCCCCGCCGGTCGGCGCCTTGTAGCTGTGCCTGTCGTATTCGGGGAAGCGCAGCTCGCCGCCCTCGAACTCGTCGGCGTTCAGGTTGATGGTGACGGCGAAGCGGCGATGCGCCGTGCCCTTGGTGGTGTTGTCGCGATGGGCGCGGAAATAGCCGCCCTCGCCGGAATCGTAGCAGGCGACGATGTAGCGCTCGATCCGGGTGGCGTTGAACTGGAACGCCTTCTTGATCTCCGGCACCAGGCGCCGCTCGATCCGGGCCTTCATGGCCAGGCGCAGCGTATCGTCCTCGATCGTCGCGTCCTTGCGCTTCTTATGCGCATGGTCGACCGCGGCGGCGGTGCGGCCGTCCGGCAGCGACTGCATGAAGCCGCTCTCCTCGCCGCCGACCTTCCTGTAGTAGTCGATCAGGGCGCGGCAGAACTCCGACTCGAACAGATACGGCACCACCAGCACCGGCGCACCCGGCGTGGCCGTGCCCAGCCGGGTCAGCGGCGGCAGCCGGCTGACGAAATCCGCCAGGATCTTGGCATGCTCGGCACCGTCCTCGATCGGGAAGCGGGCAAGCACGCGCAGGCCGGGCGACAGCACGTAGCTGACCTTGCGCTGGTCGGCGCCGTAGCTGGTGCTGATCTTGCCGTCGAAGTCGTAGAAATGGCGCAGGCCGGGGACGCGGGTCGGCAGCCGTCCCGGCTGGGCGTCGTTCTTGTCCTGGGTGACGCCGAAGAAGGCGGCGTGGCCGTCGTTGAAGGGCCCGACCTCGGCCGCGATCGCCGACAGCAGCCGTGCCGATTGCGCGTCTCCGGCCGAGCCCAGGAAGCTGAGAACGACGTAGCGCCCGGCCACGGTATCTAAACGGAAATCCGGCCGCTGCGGCGTCGGAACCACGAAGAGCGGCACGGGATCGCCGGGCTCCAGCAGACGGGGCATTCAATCCTCCACGAAAATACAGTCCAGTTGAGAGCTGCTCGCATATTACAGCAGGATTATGGCCGCCGTCGTGCCCGATGTCACATGTCGTGATAGGTGCGATGCGTGTCGCGACGAGGCTGCTGCATGGCGAATCCGGGCGGCGTTCCTTCACCCCGGCCGTGCAAGGGTTGAACGCCGGGATTCGCCCGAGATCGAGACGAGGTCAGGATGAGCCGCACCCGCACCACGCCCCGCCGACGCCGTGACGGTGCAGGTGGCCTCCACCAGCTCCCGTGGCAGCTGGTCGAGAACCCGATGCCGCCGGTCGAGGTGCTGCGCCCGGACCAGATCGAGCGCATCCACGAGGCGTCGCTGACCATCCTGGAAGAGATCGGGATGGATTTCCTGCACGACGAGGCGATCGAGATCCTGCGTCGCGCCGGGGCCAAGACCACGCCGGGCAGCCGCCGCGTCCGATTCGATCGCGGCCTGGTGCTGGACGCGGTGGCGAAGGCGCCCTCCGCCTACACCTTTCACGCCCGCAACCCGGAGCGGGATGTCCGGATCGGCGGCCGCTCCATCGTCTTCGCCTCGGTCGGCTCGGCCCCGAACGTCTCCGACATCGAGGGCGGGCGGCGGGTCGGCAACTATCGCGACTATTGCAACCTGCTGCGCCTCGGCCAGACGCTGAACGCGATGCACATCTTCGGCGGCTATCCGGTCGAGCCGGTGGATCTGCATCCCTCGACCCGGCATCTCGACGCGCTGCGCGCCTTCGTCACCCTGTCCGACAAGCCGTTCCACGCCTATGCGCTGGGCCGGGTGCGGATGCGCGACGGCATCGAGATCGCCCGCATCGCCCGAGGCGTGACCCGCGATCAGCTGCAGCGCGAGCCCAGCCTGTTCACCGTGGTCAACACCTCCTCGCCGCTGCGCCTGGACGGGCCGATGATCGAGGGCCTGGTCGAGATGGCGCAGGCGGGGCAGATCGTCACGGTCACGCCCTTCACCCTGGCCGGCGCCATGGCCCCGGCGACGCTGGCCGGCGCGCTGGCGCAGCAGAATGCCGAGGCGCTGGCGACCATCGCCCTGATCCAGCTGATCAAGCCCGGCGCGCCGGTGATGTATGGCGGCTTCACCTCCAATGTCGACATGAAGTCGGGGGCGCCGGCCTTCGGCACGCCGGAATACGCCAAGGCGGCGCTGGCCGGCGGCCAGCTGGCGCGGCGCTACGGCCTGCCGTATCGCTCCTCCAACACCAACGCCTCGAACGCGGTCGACGCACAGGCGACCTATGAGAGCATGGTGTCGCTCTGGGCCGCGGTGCAGGGCCACGCCAACATGGTCATGCACAGCCTGGGCTGGCTCGAAGGCGGGCTGCGCGCCAGCTTCGAGAAGATGATCATCGATGCCGAGCTGGTGCAGACGATGACGGAGTTCCTGAAGCCGATCGTGGTCGACGACGACACGCTCGGCCTCGACGCCATCCGCGAGGTCGGGCCGGGCGGCCATTTCTTCGGCTGCCAGCACACGCTGGCGCGCTACGAGACCGCCTTCTACGCGCCGCTGCTGTCCGACTGGCGCAATTTCGAGAGCTGGCAGGAGGTCGGGGCGCCGGATGCCACCCAGCGGGCGCACCAGCTGTACAAGCGCATCCTCGCCGAATACGAGCCGCCGCCGCTCGACCCAGCGATCGCCGAGGAGCTCGACGCCTTCGTCGCGAAGCGCAAGGAAGAGGGCGGGGTGCCGAGCGACTAGGCGCTGCCGATCAGAATCCCCGTCAGGAACACCAGCAGCCCGCCGACCACGACCTGGAAGGTTGAGGACAGCAGTGGCGTGTCCATGAAGCGGTGGCGGATCCAGGAGATCGCCGCCAGCTCGACCGCCACCACGGCGACGGCAATACCGGTGGCGACACGGAAATCCGGGATCAGATAGGGCAGGGTGTGGCCCAGGCCGCCCAGCGCGGTCATGCCGCCGCAGACCAGCCCGCGCAGCCAGGGGCGGCCGCGGCCGGTCAGGCTGCCGTCGTCGGACAGCGCCTCGGCGAAGCCCATGCTGATGCCGGCGCCGATCGAGGCGGCGAGGCCGACCAGGAAGGTGTCGAAGCTGTCATGCGTGGCGAAGGCCGCGGCGAACAGCGGCGCGAGGGTCGAGACCGACCCGTCCATCAGCCCGGCCAGGCCCGGCTGCACGATCTGCAGCACGAACAGCCGGCGCTCATCCTCGCCCTCGCGCATCTGCACCTTGGCCGGGACGTGTTTCGCCTCCAGCTGCCCGGCGACATGCTCGTGCCGCCGCTCCTCCGCCGCCAGATCGCCCAGCAGCTGGCGGATCGAGGCGTCGGTGGCGCGGCCGGCGGCGCGCTCGTAGAAGCGCCGGGTCTCCGCCTCCATCGCCTCGGCCTGCTTGCGCACGGTGTCCAGCGACAGCGGCCGGGACAGCCACACCGGGCGGCGGCGGATGAAGCCGCGGACGAGGTGCCGGTTGATCAGTGGGATGTGGTCGCCGAAGCGGCCTTTATAGAGCTCGAGCAGCCGGTGGCGGTGCCCGTCCTCCTCCCGCGACATGCCGCGGAACACCGCGGCCGAGGCGGGGAAGTCGGCGGCCAGGCCTTCGGCGAAATCGCCGTAGATCCGGGCGTCCTCCTCCTCCAGCGCGATCGCCAGGGCCAGCATCTCGCGCTCGGTCAGCTCGGAAAAGTCCTTCATCGTCGTCTCCGCTTCGCTCGCCTTTTGCTTCTCATCCGGGCGCGGGGCGAAGGCAATGACGAACGACTCGCAGCGCGGCGAGGCCGGGCGAGCCCGCGTCGCAGGCGGGATATAAATTCATAACGATGTCCTTATATTTAGATGGAGTTCGCATCAGCCCGGCGGTACCGTCGCTCTGCGCCCGCCGCGGTTTCAGGAAGGTCCGGCCATGTCCAGCACCCGTTTCCACGATCTCCTCGCCGCCAAGCCGATCCTGTTCGCCGATGGCGGCATGGGCACCGGCCTGTTCGCCCAGGGGCTGGAGACCGGGGACAGCCCGGAGCTGTGGAACATCGAGCGGCCGGAGCGGGTACAGGTGGTGCATCGCGGCTTCGCCGAGGCCGGCTCCGACATCATCCTGACCAACACCTTCGGCGGCAATGCGCGGCGGCTGGCGCTGCACAGCGCCCAGGGCCGGGTGCGCGAGCTGAATGTCGCCGGCGCCCGCATCGCCCGCGCGGTGGCGGAGGAGTTCGACCGTCCGGTCATCGTCGCCGGGTCGATGGGCCCGACCGGCGACATCTTCCAACCGGTCGGCGCGCTCAGCTACGAGGAGGGCGTCGCTGCCTTCGCCGAGCAGGCCGAGGCGTTGGCCGAGGGCGGCGTCGACGTGCTGTGGATCGAGACCATCTCGGCGGCGGAGGAGATTCAGGCGGCGATCGAGGGCGCATCGCGCACCGGCCTGCCGATCGTCTCGACCATGACCTTCGACACCAACGGCCGCACCATGATGGGGCTGACGCCGGAGGCGGCGATCACCCATGGCCGCAACTGCGCCTGCCGGCCCAGCGCCTTCGGCGCCAATTGCGGCATCGGTCCGGCCCAGCTGCTGGACAGCATCCTCGGCCTGGTGCGCGCCTCCGAGACCGGCGACATCATCGTCGCCAAGGGCAATTGCGGCATCCCGCAATATCGCGAGGGCGCCATCGTCTATGACGGCACGCCGGAGATCATGGCCGACTACGCCGTGCTGGCGCGCGATGCCGGCGCCCGCATCATCGGCGGCTGCTGCGGCACGACGCCGGAGCATATCCGGGCCATGGTCGCGGCGGTGAACGGCAGCGCCCGCGGCCCGGTGCCGGATGTCGAGACGGTCGAGCGGCTGCTGGGCCCGATCAAGGCCCAGTCCGGCCGCCCGGCCGAAGGCGGCGGCGAGCGCGAAGGCCGCCGGCGCCGCCGGGCCTGATCCTCAGAGACTCGCGGGCTCGGCAGGAGCGCCGCCGACCCGCTCCAGCGTCTGGATATGCCGGCCCAGCAGCGCGGCCGCCTGATCGACGGCGCCGCGCCGCAGCGCGTCCAGGATCTGCCGGTGGTCCTGGTTCGAGCGCGGCTGCCACCCGGCCGACCGGGTCGCGGCAAAGGTGAAGCGGGAATTGGCCAGCTGCAGCTCCGCCAGCATCGCCAGCAGGCGTGGCATGCGGCAGGCCGCCACCAGCTCGCGATGGAAGCTGCGATTGGCCGCCTCCCATTCGGCGAAGGACTGCGCCCGGTCGCCTGCGGCGACGGCGTCGTCGATCCGCTCGATCTGCAGCGGCGTCAGCCGGCGGGCGGCATGGCGCAGCGCCAGCACCTCCAGCGCCGCCCGGATCTCGACCACCTCGCGCATCGACCGCTCGTCCAGCGGCGCCACGCGCATGCCGCGCCGCGGCTCGCTCACCGCCAGCCCCTGGGCCTGCAGGCGCTGGAAGGCCTCGCGGACGGGCACATGGCTCGATCCGAACTCGTGGGCGATGTGGTCCTGGCGCAGCGGCGCATCCGGCGCCAGCTCGCCGGTCACGATCCGCTCGGCCAGGATTTCGGCGATCCGGTCGGCGACGGTCTGCTGGGAAACGTCAGTCTTCGGCATTCTGGATCATAGATTATCTACTGAGTAAATCAGTGCGCGCCGGGTTTGGTGCCTATAGACTCGACTGAGTCACAACAATCATAGACTAATCAAAGAGATTATCTATGATCTTGAGGAGTCAGTCATGCATTCTCCCGTCGAAGCACCGCTGCCCGCCCTGGCCGGCTGGCGCGTCCCCGCCGCGATCATCGGCGGCAGCCTGCTGATGGCGCTCAGCGGCCAGATCCAGATCCCGTTCTGGCCGGTGCCGATGACCATGCAGGTCTGCGCCACCTTCCTCCTGGCCGGGCTGGCCGGCGGCCGGCTGGCGGCGGCGATGGTCGCAACGTTCCTGGCGGAGGCCGCGGTCGGCCTGCCGGTCCTGGCCGGGGGCAGCGGCGGGCTGGCGCCGCTGGTGGGCCCGACCGGCGGCTATCTGCTCGGCTTCGTCGTCGCCGCCTTCCTGGCCGGCGAATGGATCCGGCGTCGCCCGGGCGGGATGATCGCCACCGTCGTGCCGATGCTGGCCGGGCTGGGCGTGATCTATCTCCTCGGCTGCCTCTGGCTGGCGCAGTTCACCGGCTGGGCGGCCGTGATCCCCGCCGGCGTCGCGCCCTTCCTGCTCGGCGACGCGCTGAAGGTGCTGCTGGCCGCCGCCGTGACCCTCGCCCTGCGCCGCGTCCGGAGGGCTGCGTGACGGCGGCTGACGCCTCCGGTTCCAGGCCCGCGGTCCGGTTCGACTGGACGCGGGCCGAGGCCGAGGCGCTGTACGGCCTGCCGTTTCCGGAGCTGCTGCATCGGGCCCAGCTGGTCCATCGCGAGAGCTTCGATCCGGCGGAGGTCGAGACCGCCAGCCTGCTCAGCATCAAGGCCGGCGGCTGCCCGGAGGATTGCGGCTACTGCTCGCAGAGCGCCCGCTACGACACCGGTGTCAAGGCCACGCGGCTGATGGATCCTGGCGCGGTGGTGGACCGGGCGGCCCAGGCCAAGGCCGCCGGGGCCGGGCGCTTCTGCATGGGCGCGGCCTGGCGCAGCCCGAAGGACCGCGACCTCGACCGGGTCTGCGAGATGGTGGCAGGGGTCAAGGCGCTGGGGATGTCGACCTGCGTCACCCTCGGCATGCTGACCCGGCCGCAGGCGGACCGGCTGAAGGCGGTGGGGCTCGACTACTACAGCCACAACGTCGACACCTCGCCGGAGTTCTACGGCCGGATCATCACCACCCGGACGCTGCAGGACCGGCTGGAGACGCTGGAGCATGTCCGCGCCGCCGGCATCAAGGTCTGCTGCGGCGGCATCGTCGGCATGGGCGAGGCAGTCGACGACCGGCTGGGCCTGCTGCTGCTCCTGGCCGGGATGGAGCCGCATCCGGAAAGCGTGCCGCTGAACCTGTGGGCCGAGGTGGTGGGGACTCCGGTGATGGCGACGGCGGAGACGCCCGATCCGATCGGCTTCGTCCAGCTGGTGGCGGTGGCGCGGATCCTGCTGCCGCGCAGCGTGCTGCGGCTCTCCGCCGGCCGGCAGACCATGAGCGACGAGCTGCAGGCGCTGTGCGTCCTGGCCGGCGCCAACTCGATCTTCCTCGGCGACGTGCTGCTGACCACGGCCAATCCGGGGCTGGATCGCGACGCCCGGCTGCTGGACAAGCTCGGGCTCAGGGCGGTGACCGACGGTCTGGCGCCAGCCTGAACCCTATCGCGGCCACTCCGCCATTGGCTGGCCGGACTCGACGATGTGGACGCCGAGCTCCGCCCAGCGGGCGAAGGCTTCCTCGGCCTGCGGGGTGAAGTCCAGCGCCGGGACCGGCCGGCCTTCGCCATCCAGCCCGACCACGGCCGACATGCAATCGCGCAGGACATAGACCCGGCGCGGCAGGGCCGGGTCGAGCGCCCGCATCCGATCGAGCAGATCGTCGACCGACCAGCGCACGCAATGGCTGGCGGCCTGGCCGGCGACGACGATCCGGTCGGCGCGCAGCAGCTCCAGCAGCGCGGCATCGTCCTGCGGTTGCACCAGCCGCCCGCCGTCCCAGCGGTCCGGCACCTCGGGTGCGAAGGCGGAATAGCTCTCGCTCCAGGGATCGTCGCCCTTGATGATCACGGGGGTCGGCGCGCCGCGCAGGAGGGCATGGAACAGCCAGGCCTCCTGGACCAGCCCCGGCATGGCGTGCCCCTCAGACCCGATCAGGCAATGGTCGGGCCAGACGATCAGGGCGTTGCGACCCTGCCGCGCCAGGCTGCGGACATAGTGCAGCAACTGCCGCTCGACCCACCCCTCCGTCGCGACGTCGGAGGGCAGCAGGGCCAGAACGCCCGGGCTCGGCCGCAGCGTGCCGCCGGCCAGCATCTCCTCGGTGATCACGGTGAAGGGGGCGGGCGAGCGGCCGTCGGCATCGGCCCAGAACGAGCGGTGGAAGATCTGCAGCGGCGTGTGGGTGTCGAAGGTCGGGACGATCCGGGAGAGGGCGCCGAGGTTGCGGTGGATGAAGGCGGCGATCCGCGCCGTGTCCTCGACCGCGCCGCGCCCGGAGCGGCCGCCGACATAGAGCGCACCCTCCGGCAGGCAGAAATCGCGCTGCAGGTCGATCAGCAGCAGGTCCGTGCGCGTCCCTTCGACTGTCTTGATCTCGCCACGCCAGTCCTCGGCCGCGGCGCGTAGCCCGGCGATGTCCGGCCGGTACGACCAGTCGCCGGCCCGGGCCGGATCGAAGAAGGAAGGAAGCGTCGTGCTCATGCCGGCCCCGCTGCGTGCTGCCGCGCCAGACTAGCCAGCGGGGCCAGGCGATGGAAAGGGAGTCCATCCCCCAATCGTCGGGGATTGCTGTGCTAGGGCCTGTTTCATCACCCTGAACGGAAAGTGCGGACGTCGAGATCGGCCCGGGATGCGGCATGCCGGCAGGGGCGTCCTGCGTCCTCACTCTACCCGTTCAGGAGAATTCGATGACGCGTTTCGAAGGCGACGAATACGACAACCTCATCCCGCCGTCCGGCTACGGCAATGCCGGCGACGACACGATGTCCGGCCGCGGCGGCGGCGCCGGAAACGACGCGCTGAACGCCGGGGACAGCAACGACGTGCTCCGCGGCGGGGCAGGGGCCGACCGGCTCGATGGCGGGTTCGGCAGCGACACCGCCAGTTACTATAGCGGCACCATCGGCGTCGTGGTCAGCCTCGCCAGCGGCCTCGGCAGCGGCGGCGAGGCCCAGGGCGACGCCCTCTTCGGCATCGAGAACCTCTCCGGCAGCCAGGGCGGCGACGGCCTCTACGGCACTACCGGCCCCAATGTGCTGCAGGGCTGGAACGGCAACGACGCCCTCTTCGGCAGGGCCGGCAAGGACACGCTCACCGGCGGCGCCGGGGCGGACCGCTACCACTTCACCACCCTCGGTGACAGCGTGACCGGGGCCAACGCCGACCGGATCACCGATTTCAGCCACGCCCAGGGCGACAAGATCGACCTGTCGGGCATCGATGCCAGCAGCGGCGCGGCCGGCAACCAGGCCTTCCGCTTCCTCGGTACCGGCGCCTACACCCACCATGCCGGCGAGTTGCATTACTACTACAGCGGGACCGACACCGTGGTCTCCGGCGACGTCAACGGCGACGGCGCCTCCGATTTCAGCATCGTCCTCTCCGGCCATCTGGGCCTGGCCGCCGGCGACTTCGCGCTGTAGCCCCGATCACGCAAGACGAAGCGGGCCGGTTCCCAAGGGGTGCCGGCCCGCGCTTACTGGAACAGGCTGGAGACCGACTTCTCTTCGGCGATGCGCAGGATCGCCTCGGCCATCAGCGGGGCGATGGTCAGCTGGCGGACATTGTGGCTCAGCCGCACCGCCTCGGTCGCCAGGATGCTGTCGGTCGTCACCATCTCCTTGATCGGCGAGGCGCCGACGCGGGCGACGGCGCCGCCCGACAGCACGCCGTGGCTGATATAGGCGAAGACCTCGGACGCGCCGCGCTCCATCAGGGCGACGGCGGCGTTGCACAGCGTACCGGCGCTGTCGGCGATGTCGTCGATCAGGATGCAGCGGCGGCCGTCGATGTCGCCGATCACGTTCATCACCTCGGACACGCCGGCGCGCTCGCGCCGCTTGTCGATGATGGCGAGGTCGGCGTCCAGGCGCTGCGCCACCGAGCGGGCGCGGACCACGCCGCCGACATCGGGCGAGACGATGACCAGGTTGTCGCTGGAAAAGCGGCTGCGGATGTCCTTCACGAACACCGGCGCGGCCACCAGGTTGTCCAGCGGGATGTCGAAGAAGCCCTGGATCTGGCCGGCGTGCAGGTCGAGGGTCAGCACCCGGTCGGCGCCGGCGCGGGTGATCAGGTTGGCCACCAGCTTGGCCGAGATCGGCGTGCGCGGGCCGGTCTTCCGGTCCTGCCGGGCATAGCCGTAATAGGGCATCACCGCGGTGATCCGGCGGGCCGAGCCGCGGCGCAGCGCGTCGATGGCGACCAGCATCTCCATCAGGTTGTCATTGGCCGGGAAGCTGGTCGGCTGGATCACGAACACGTCCTCGCCGCGGACGTTCTCGAGGATCTCGACGAAGACCTCCATGTCGGCGAAGCGCCGGATCTGGGCCTTGGTCAGCGGAATTTGCAAATAGGCGGCGATCGCCTCGCAGAGCGGGCGATTGCTGTTGCAGGCGATGATTTTCATGCGGGGCGGCTCGGTGGTCTCGGGCGGTGGCCGGGGCCGGATGCGGCTGCGTATATCCCGCGCGCATCTGGGTGTAAACGGACTTCACGCAACCCTGACCCCGAATTGTCACATCAGCATCAGCACGCAGCTCCCGAGCAGCGCCAGGATGATGAACAGGAACAGGGTGATCAGATGCGGCATGGCGGTCAGCCCGTCAGCAGGATGGCCGAGATCTGCCGGCCGTAATCCGGCTCCTTGCGCAGGGTGGTGCGGCGATAGCTGAAGAACTGGTCCTCGCGCGCCAGGGTGTCGAGTCCGGTGACGGTGACGTCGCGCAGCCCGGCCCGGTGCAGGCGACGGGCGACATAGCCCGGCAGATCGAAATGCGGCCGGGCGCCGGGGGTGTGGAAGAAGCCGGCGCTGTCCGGATCCTCGGTCAGGAACCGGTCGCGGAACTCCGGCCCCACCTCGTAGCTGTCCGGCCCGATACAGGGGCCGACGGCGGCCGCGATCCGCTCCGGCACCGCGCCCAGGGCCTGCATCGCCACGACGGTGGCGTCGGTGACGCCGCCGAGCGCGCCCTTCCAGCCGGCATGGGCGGCGCCGATCACCCCGGCCTCGGCATCGGCGAACAGGATCGGGGCGCAGTCGGCGGTGAGGATCCCGAGCGCCAGGCCCGGCCGGTCGGTGACCATGGCGTCGGCCTGGGGTGACGTCTCCGGCGTCCAGGGCCCGGTCACGGTCGCGACATTGGGGCTGTGCACCTGGTAGACGGTCAAGAGCGTCTCAGCCGGTCCGAGCTCGCGCCGGCAGCGGTCGCGATTCTCCGCCACCGCCTCGCGCCGGTCGCCGGAGCCGAAGCCGCAGTTGCGCGAGGCGAAGATGCCCTCGCTGACGCCGCCGGTGCGCGGGAAGAAGCCATGGCCGATGCCGGGCAGGGCGAGGGCGTCGACGGTGATCACGGGGTGGGCTCCGGCCGGTTCGGACGGGACCGGAATAGCATTGCCGGCCGGGTCAGGGAAATCCCGCCGGCGCGCCGAGGCCGGGCGCGGTCAGGGCCAGGGCCTTGAACAGCCTGCCCATCTGCTGCGGCCCGGCCAGCCGGTCGACCGCGGCGTCGATCTCGGCGGCGCGGGCCGGGGACGCCTTCTTGAGCTGCGCGGCGCGGGCACGCAGGCCGAGCGCCTCCAGGAATGCGCCTTGCGTCACCGGGCCTTGGGCGTCGGCTCCGGCCTGGGTTGCGGCCTGGGCCAGGGCCTGGAAATCGACATGGGCGGTCAGGTCGGCCTCGCCCGGCGCCTCCAGCGGGTCGGCGAAGGTGTGGCGCCGCACCGCCTGGAAGCTGTCGCCGGGTGCGCTGCGGGCGGGGCCGTAATCGACGATCAGCGCGGCGCCGCCCTGTTGCGCCAGACGCCGGCCGAGCAGGGTGGCATGCGACAGCCCCCCCGGGCAGGCCTCGGCGATCGAGCCTTCCGGCGCGTCCCGCACCGCCTCCGGAATCAGCGCCAGCCCGGGATCGGCGCGGGCCGACAGCTCCCAGCGCAGCCGGCCGGTCGCTTCGTCCCAGCCGACCAGCCGCTCGTGCCAGCCCTTGGCCCCGCGCTGCCATTGCCGGATCGGCAGGGCGTCGAAGAACTCATTGGCGACCACCAGCGCCGGCCCGTCCGGCAGATCGGCCAGCCGGTCCAGCCAGGCGGGATCGGCGTCGGCCAGCCGCGCCGCCTGGGCGGTGCGCAGGGCCGGGCTGGTCTCGACCAGATGTAGCCGCAGCGCGGCGCGGAAGCCGGGCGCGGCGCGGCCGATGGCGCGCAGCGCGTCCTGCATCAGCGTGCCGCGGCCGGGGCCGAGCTCGACCAGCAGCACCGGGTCGGGCGCGCCCATCCGCTGCCACAGATCGGCGCACCACAGGCCGATCAGCTCGCCGAAGACCTGGCTGATCTCCGGCGCGGTGGTGAAGTCGCCGGCCGCGCCCAACGGGTCCTGCTTGACGTAGTAGCCGTGCCGGGGATGGCCCAGCGCCTCGGCCATGTACTGCGCCACCGTCAGCGGGCCGGCGACGGCGATGCGGCGGCGCAGCAGGTCGAGCAGCGCGGTCACGCGGCCGGTGGCGAGGCGGCCGGGGCAGGGGCCTCGACCGCCGGCCGGCGCGTGGCCCACAGCACCACGGCGAGGCCGATCAGGATCATCGGGATCGACAACTGCTGGCCCCGGGTGAACCAGTCGGTGCCCATCAGATAGCCCAGCTGGGCATCCGGCTCGCGCACGAATTCGACCAGGAAGCGCGACACGCCATACCAGGCGATGAAGGCGCCCAGCACGATGCCCGGCCTGGCCCGGATGCGCGGGCTGGCGGCCAGCGGCAGCAGGATCAGGAACAGCACCAGCCCCTCCAGCCCGGCCTCGTAAAGCTGGCTGGGGTGCCGCGGCAGCGGCCCGCCATTGGGGAAGACGATGCCCCAGGGCTCGTCGGTGACGCGGCCCCACAGCTCGCCGTTCACGAAATTGGCGATGCGGCCGAAGAACAGCCCGATCGGCGCGGCGGCGCCGACCACGTCGCCCAGCAGCAGGGGCGAGAAGCCGCGGCTGCGGGCGAACAGGATGATGGCGGCGCTGACCCCGAGGAAGCCGCCATGGAAGGACATGCCGCCATGCCAGATTTCCAGGATCGACAGCGGGGCGGCCAGATATTCGTCGAGATTGTAGAACAGGACATAGCCGAGCCGGCCGCCCAGGATGGTTCCGATCACCGCCCAGGTCAGGAAGTCGTCCAGCGCCGTGCGGTCGGGCGGCAGCGCAGTGCGGCGGGTCAGCCAGAGGGCATAGCGCCAGCCGAGGATGAAGCCGGCGATGTAGGCGAGCGCGTACCAGCGGATCGCGATGGGGCCGATCTGCAGGGCGACCGGATCGAACCAACCCATGTGTGTTCCCGTTCGGGGGGCGAAGCGTGCCCTTATAGGCGCGCGGTCCAGCGTGTTGCAACGCGGGGAACCGGCGGCCATATTGCCAGATGATGATGATTTGTTCCGGATACCGCCTGACATGCCCTTCGACACCAAGCTGATCGACGATCTGGTCCGCGTCGCGACCGGAGCCTTCGGTGCCGTCGCCGGCGTGCGCGAGGAGGCGAGGACCCGCCTGCGCGAGCAGTTCGAGCACATCCTGTCGCGGCTCGACGTGGTCACCCGCGAGGAGTTCGAGATCGTCCGCGCCCTGGCCCAGCGGGCGCGCGAGGAGCAGGAGCTGCTGGCCGCCCGGGTGGCGGCGCTGGAGGCCGCAGTCAAGCCGGCGGGGAAGCCCGCGGCCAAGCCTGCGGCTTCGAAGCGCGCGGCCCCGGCGACGGTGGCCAGGCCTGCCCGCAAGGCCAAGGCGGCCGCGGACTCGGCTCCTGCGCCGAAGGGCCGCAGGGCTCGTGCCAAGGCGGCGGACTGAATTTCGTCACAAATCATCCACAACTTTTATCGTGGCAGCGGAGCATATCGGTTGCGCCTAACAAGCCCTTGTGCGACCGTTGTCTTGGAAAGGCTGTAATGGTTAACACCACTACACATTGGGTATTGGCCGATAGCGGGCGCCATAGATGTGCCACGCCTCGGTACGGGAGCGGAGGATCATGACCACAGCGTCCCAGACCTTCGAGGAAGCCGCCTTCACCCAAAACCCCCTCGACACGCTCGAGGAAATCGTCAGCGCCAATGATTGGAGTTTCGAGCGGGCCAGCAACGAGGAGATGCTGGCCGAGGTCGCCGGCCGGTGGTGCAGCTATCGCCTGTTCTTCTTCTGGCAGGAAGAGATCAGCGCCATGCAGTTCTCCTGCCAGTTCGACCTGAAGGTGCCGGAGAAGAAGCGCCGCGACGTGGCGGAGCTGCTCGGCATCATCAACGAGCGGATGTGGCTCGGCCATTTCGACGTCGACTCCGAGGAGCTGACGCCGATGTTCCGGCACACCACGCTGCTGCGCGGCGCCCAGGCGGCGAGCCAGGAGCAGCTCGAGGACTTGGTCGACATCGCGCTGACCGAATGCGAGCGCTTCTACCCGGCCTTCCAGTTCGTCCTCTGGGGCGGCAAGAGCGCCAGCGAGGCGGTCTCCGCCGCCATTCTGGACACGGTCGGCGAAGCCTGAGCCGACCGGCCGACAAGACTGTGGCGATAAGCCCGGCCTCGCGAGAGGCCGGGCTTTTTCATGCCGCCGGGCGACGCTCCTGTCAGCCGGATGGCTCGGGCCGGTCGTCCGCAGGCAACGTCCGGACCAGCTCCCAGGCCTGATCGTAGATCTCGCCGTTGAGGACGTTGTGGAAATAGCGCTCGCCCTCGGGCCCGCCGACATCTTCGGCCGGGATGCTGCACCAGTATTGGGACTCACCGGGCCGGCCCGGCCGCCGGGCTCTCGCTCCAGAGTTTCGGGCCGGCGCCGGCCCGTTCGGCCCTGGCCTTCGCCCTGTCGGGGGCGAGGCCGGGTAGGCGATGGCGCGGTGGACAGGCCGATCTCGCGGCCCAGGCGCAGGACCAGGGTCTCGATCGGCAGGTCGGTGTCGGCCAGGTCGGCGTCGATCCGCTCGGTCTCGGTCAGCCGGACCCACAGATCGGCGGTGAGCCGCTCCTGGACCTCGGGCTTCACCACGGCGATGGCGCTGGAGGCGCCCTGGGCGACAGCGCGGCGCCGGTTGTCCTTCCGGTCCTGCAGCCGGTGCCGGTGGCCGTCGGCGTTGCGCCACTCCTCCTCCCGCTGCTGGTGCAGCCGGGCCTTCAGCGCGGCGGCGCGGATGCCCAGCGCGGTGCGGTTGAAGCCGGCCTCGGCCTTGCCGGCGCGGTCGAGATCGCCGGCCGCGAGGGCGGCGAGACCTTGAGCCTGGAAGGCCTGGGCCAGCTCCATGGCGAGCCCCGCCAGCTCGGACAGCATCGCGGTGTCGGCCTCGTCCGTGGCCGGCGAGGCGGCAGCGGGAGTTCCGGCTTTGATGGCACCTTTGACCATCTGTGCATTAGAACAAAACAGGAACAATAGGTCAAGCGAAAGCGTGTTTCGGTTGAATGGTGACCGCAATGTCAGGGGCCGGATCTGCCGGATGGCCACGGCCCTGCGGGGCTCGCTATAACGAATTTTGATCGAAGCGGTGAAGCCGGACTGGCGGACCCGCGCATCGCTCCGAGAGAGAGGAGGGCCGAGACATGGCCTCAGGCCCGCAGCCGCAGCCCGTCTTGCCCGTCGCCCCGCCCTTCGCATCCGGCCGGGCGAAGGAGACCGCACGCCGCCGTCTGCGGCGCAACCGCCGGCTCGCGACCGGGCTGCTCGCCACGATGGGGGTGGTCTTCGTCGGCACGCATCTGGTCGCGGAGCCCGGCTTCGCCATGCTGCTGCTGCGCTCCGGGGCCGAGGCCGGGATCGTCCGCGGCATCGCCGACTGGTTCGCGGTGACCGCCCTGTTCCGCCATCCGCTCGGCCTGCCGATCCCCCACACCGCGATCATCCCGAACAGCAAGGACCGGATCGCGCGCACCCTCGGCCGCTTCATCGAACGGAACTTCCTGACCCAGGAGATCCTGCTGCGGAAGCTTGCCGATGGCCGGGTCGGGCAGCGCTTCGCCGCCTGGCTGGCGGCGCCAGACACCGCGCCGGTGATCGCCGGGCTGGTCGCCGGCGCGCTGCCGGGCCTGATCCGGTCGCTGGAGGACCACGACCTGCAGGATTTCGCCAACCGCACGCTGGGCGAGCAGCTCCGCCGCGCCGACCTGGCGCCGATCCTCGGCCGCGTGGTCGAGCTGGCGACGGCCAGCGGCGAGGCCGACATCCTGTTCGAGCGGGCGATCGGCATCGGCGTCGGCTGGCTGGAGGAGAACCGGGGCCAGATCGACCGGCTGGTGGAGGCCCGCAGCCGCTGGTGGATTCCGAAGACGGTCGACCGCCGGATCGCCGCCGCGATCGTCTCGGCCGTTGCCGAACTGCTGAGCGACCTGCGCCGGCCGGACAGCGAGGCGCGGCTGCGGTTCCGCGAGGCGCTGGCCGGCCTGATCGAGGAACTGCTGCGCTCGCCGGCCCGGCGCGACCAGATCAACGCCTCGAAGAACCGGATCCTCGACAGCCCGGAGGTGCAGGCCTGGCTCGCCTCGATCTGGGGCCAGCTGTCCCGGACGGCGCTGGAGGACCTGGCCGATCCGGCGTCGAAGACGCGCGCCGCGCTCGAACACGGCATCGCCCTGGTCGGCCGGGCCCTGGCCGCGGACGGCGCCATGCAGGCGCATGTCGATGCCGTGGTCCGGCGGCTCGCGGTCCAGCTCATCTCCTGGCGGCGCAGGCTCGGCGGCTTCATCGCCGAGGTGGTGCGCGGCTGGGACACGCGCACGCTGAGCGAGCGACTCGAGCTCGTGGTCGGCAGCGACCTGCAATACATCCGGATGAACGGCACGATCGTCGGGGCCCTGGTCGGCTGCGCGATCTTTCTGACGACCCGGCTGTTTGGTTAGGGGGATCCAACGATCGCGCCCGGCAGGCTCTCTCGGCCTTGTCCCCCGGGCGTGCTTTGCCCACAGTGCGGGCGGACCACCGCTTGCGGGACGACCGCCATGCCCAGGATCGACATCGCCGCCGTGCCGGAGCGCAAGGGCACGGGCTATCCGCACCCCTTCGACGCGCCCTGCGCCGACCGCACCCGGCAGCGGCTGGGCGATGCCGGCGGGTTGACGGATGTCGGGGTCAACCTGATGCGCCTGCCGCCGGGCAACTGGTCGAGCCAGCGCCACTGGCATTCGGAGGAGGACGAGCTCGTCTATGTGCTCGAGGGCGAGCTCGTTCTGATCGAGGACGGCGGCGAGACCGTGCTGCGCGCCGGCGATTGCGCCGCCTTTCCGAAGAACTCCGGCAACGGCCATCACATGATCAACCGGTCGGAAGCGACCGCGGTCTATCTCGAGGTCGGCACGCGCTCGCCGGCCGATGTGATCACCTGCTCCGATATCGACATGATGAGCCCCAGCACCGATAGCCGGTTCCTGCACAAGGACGGCACGCCCTATCCCGAGCCGGGATAGCGGAGCCATACCCCTTCGTCCAACCCGAGACCCGGAGGCTGTCCATGACCGAGGTCCTGCTGTTCCACCACGCCCAGGGGCTGACCCCCGGCGTGCGTGCCTTCGCCGACGCGCTGCGGGCCGCCGGCCACACCGTGCACGCGCCCGACCTGTTCGACGGGCGGACTTTCGTGAGCATCGAAGAGGGGATGACCCATATCCGTCAGGTCGGATTCGACGATCTGCGGGAGCGCGGCGTCCACCTCGCCGACGGCCTGCCGGCCGACCTCGTCTATGCCGGCTTCTCCTTCGGCGTCCTGCCGGCGCAGAAACTGGCCCAGACCCGGCCCGGAGCGCGCGGCGCCCTGCTGTTCTATTCCTGCCTGCCGATCAGCGGCGACTGGGCCTTCGGGCCCTGGCCGGACGGCGTCCCGGTCCAGATCCACGGCATGGATGCCGACCCGTTCTTCGTTGGCGAGGGCGACGTCGACGCCGCCCGCGAGATCGTGGCCAAGGCCGCGGATGCGGAGCTGTTCCTGTATCCGGGCGACCAGCATTACTTTGCCGACAGCTCGCTGCCGTCCTACGACGCCGAGGCGACCGCGCTGCTCACCAAGCGGGTGATCGCGTTCCTGGACCGCGTCTGATTCCGCCGCCATTGTGCTGAGAATCCGATCAATCGGATCTGCACAATCTATTTGTCGGATTTAACCGGACATTCCATTCTGCCTTCGGATCCAGGCGGCGCGGCAGGCGGCCGGCCGGAACCCCTGTTCGTCTGCTCTCCAGAAGACAGCGGCTCCCGGCCATGGCCCGGGGCTCGACCTCGACATTCCCACGGGAGGAAGACCATGGAGTATCGCAAGCTCGGCAACAGCGGCGCGGTGGTGACGGCCTACTGCCTCGGCACCATGACCTTCGGCAAGGAATCCGACGAGGCCACCTCCTTCGCGCTGATGAACGACTATGTCGAGGCCGGCGGCAATTTCCTCGACACCGCCGATGTCTACGCCGCCGGCGTGTCGGAGGAGATCATCGGCCGCTGGCTGCAAAGCCGGCCAGGCATCGCCCAGGACCTGGTGATCGCCACCAAGGGCCGGTTCCCGATGGGGCAGGGACCGAACGACCTCGGCCTGTCGCGCAAGCATCTGGGGGCGGCGCTCGACGCCTCGCTGCGGCGCCTGGGCGTCGAGCAGGTCGACCTCTACCAGATGCACGCCTGGGACGCGCTGACGCCGCTGGAGGAGACGCTGCGCTTTCTCGACGATTCGGTGCGCAACGGCAAGATCGCCTATTACGGCTTCTCGAACTTCCTTGGCTGGCAGTTGACCAAGGCGGTGTGGCTGGCCAAGGCCAATGGCTATGCGCCGCCGGTGACGCTGCAGCCGCAATACAACCTGCTGGTCCGCGACATCGAGCACGAGATCGTGCCGGCGGCGCTCGACGCCGGGATCGGGCTGCTGCCGTGGTCGCCCCTGGGCGGCGGCTGGCTGTCCGGGAAATACAAGCGCGACCAGATGCCGACCGGCGCCACCCGCCTGGGCGAGAACCCGCAGCGCGGCATGGAGGCCTATGACGCCCGCAACGCCAGATCGACCACCTGGGCGGTGATCGAGGCGGTCGAGGACATCGCCGCGGCGCGCGGGGTCGGCATGGCACAGGTGGCGCTGGCCTGGGTCGCGGCGCAGCCGGCGGTCACCTCGGTGATCCTGGGTGTGCGCACGCGGCAGCAGCTGGCCGACAATCTCGGCGCGGCGACACTGGCGCTGAGCGGCGACGAGATCGCCGCGCTGGACGCGGCGAGCCGGCCCGAGATGGCGGACTACCCCTACGGCGCCGGCGGCATCAACCAGCGCCGCCGCAAGATCGAGGGCGGGCGCTAGAGCCAGATGATTTCAGGCAGGCCTTGCCGGGGCGATCGGACCGAGCCGTGAGGTGTTGCCTCTCAGGGCAATCGCTTGAAGCGCCGCTGGTAGCGGATAGGGCGCAGTCTGTGCAACCGGAGAGATCGTTGACACTATAGACCGGATACATCGTTGACAGGTTTCCGGTGTTGTTGAGAGCGCTGATCGCGGCGGGCC